>JAFLUF010000020.1 GCA_022508925.1 Oscillospiraceae bacterium
CCGTTGAAGTCGGTATCAGCGATCTGGTTAAGCTCGTCGTTGAGCTGCTCGAACTCGAGCTGGATAGCTGCACGGTCAACAGAGTTGTCATATGTACCGTTAGCGGACTCCATAGCGAGCTCCTTCATTCTCTGAAGGATGTTGTGGGTCTCCTGAGCAGCGCCCTCGAAGGTCTGGATCATGTTGATGCCGTCCTGAGAGTTACGAACTGCCTGGTTGAGGCCGCGGATCTGAGATCTCATCTTCTCAGAAATTGCGAGACCTGCAGCGTCGTCGCCTGCGCGGTTGATTCTGTAGCCGGAAGCGAGCTTCTCGGAGCTCTTCTTGAGGCCTGCTACGTTAGCGTTGAGCTTGTTGTACGCGTTGATCGCGTTCATGTTGTGCTGTACTATCATTGCCATAATAATTTCCTCCTTGAAATTAATTAAGTAATTTTTTTCTCGCCGGATTCTTTCCGGCAAGTGCCATGGTTAACCCTTGTGTCGACTTAAGGATTTCAGCCTTTCAGCTGTCACGTCTATTATATCGGACGGATTTTCGGAAACTTTAGCGTTTTTTTAAAAATTTTTTAAATTTTTTCTGAAATTTTTGGCTCTTGTTATAAATTATTGTACATTTGGCAAAAATTGACAAGCTTCTCATTTTATGTTACAATATATCTGCCGGTCAACTCCGAGCTTATGCAAAGGAGGTGAGGAGGTTGAACATACTCATAGCACTTTTGATATCCGTCGAAGCGGGTCTTATCGTAGAGATTGTCCGCAAGTGGCTTGACGGGAAGAAGTAATACTTCTTGACCGAGCAAAGCACAAAAAAAGTCCCCCGAGCTGCAACTCGGGGGCATCTTTTTTTGTGAGAAGTTTGAACTCATAGCACTGTTTCTATCTTCTACACTTACATTATAGCACAAAAAATATTTTTTGTCAATACTTTTTAATATTTTCGCAGATGGCTTGACGGCAACGGCAAGGGTCGGTAAAAGCATAGCAAATACCAGCAAAAACCAAAGACCCCCGAGTTGCAGCTCGGGGGTCGATTTGGTGATTCCGTGGAATTCATTGTGTTACTGTCATTTATGCAATTGCTTGCATTGTCATTATAGCATACTTTTCATCATTTGTCAATACTCCTGCGAAAAAATTCCCCGAGCTAGCACCTCGGGGGCATCTTTTTTGTGAGAAGCTTGAAAACTTATCGCGTTGTTTCTTTCTTCTACACTTACATTATAGCACACTAAAACTTATTTGTCAATACTTTTCGGCACTTTTGCCGCCGTTAAAAATTTTTGCCGTACGTGATTAACATATTGACAACACAGCCCCCATAAAGTATAATGATATTGTTCATTATTATAAAGGAGAAACATTATGTCAAAGTATTTCGGGACGGACGGCTTTCGCGGAGAAGCCAACAGGGGGCTTACCGTCGAGCACGCGTTTAAGATAGGAAGATTTTTAGGGAATTATTACGGAAAGCACCACCGCTGTCAGGTGGTTATAGGAAAGGACACCCGCAGAAGCTCGTATATGCTTGAGTTTGCGCTTACGGCGGGACTTACGGCTTCGGGCGCGGACGTGTTTCTGCTGCACGTTACGACAACTCCGTCGCTTTCGTATGTGGTAAGAACGGACGACTTCGACTGCGGGATAATGATTTCCGCCTCGCACAATCCCTTTTACGACAACGGCATAAAGCTGTTCAACGCGCGCGGCGAGAAAATGGACGACACGGTCATTGACGAAATAGAGCGTTATCTTGACGGAGAGATTCCCGAGATACCGTTTGCCGTGGGAGAGGATATCGGCAGGGCCTCGGATTATTCCGCGGGCAGAAACCGATACATCGGCTATCTCATTTCCCTTAATGTTCACTCGTTCAAGGGAAAGAGGATAGGGCTTGACTGCGCGAACGGCTCGGCGTTTACCATAGCGAAAAGCGTTTTTGACGCTCTCGGAGCAAAGACCTATGTTATCAACAACAAGCCCGACGGCTTCAACATAAATTCCGCGTGCGGCTCTACCCACATCGAGAGCCTGGTCTCGCTTGTCCGCGAAGAACAGCTTGACTGCGGCTTTGCGTTTGACGGCGACGCCGACCGCTGTCTTGCCGTAGACGAAAACGGAGATGTTGTTGACGGAGACAAGATACTGTACATCTGCGGAAGCTATCTGAAGGAAACGGGAAAGCTCGACAAAAACACCGTCGTTACGACGGTTATGTCCAACATCGGGCTTTACAAGGCGTTTGACGAGCTTGGGATAAGCTATGAGAAAACCGACGTGGGCGACAAATACGTTTACGAGCGCATGAATGAAAAGGGCTTTATCCTCGGCGGCGAAAACAGCGGGCATATTATTTTCAGCAATTACGCCAACACAGGCGACGGGATAATAACCGCGCTTAAAGTTATGCAGGTAATGTGCGCGAAAAAATCCACTCTTTCGGAGCTTTGTAAGGGAATGACTATCTATCCGCAGATATTGCGCAACATACGCGTCGCTGACAAAAACGCGGTTTTAAGCGACCCGGACGTAAGCGCCGCGGTGAAAGCCGCGGAAGAAGCCCTCGGAACAGAGGGCAGAGTGCTGGTCAGACCCTCGGGAACAGAGCCGCTTTTGCGTATAATGACCGAAGCAAAAACCAAGGAGCTTTGCCGAAAATACATTGAGGATATAGAAAAGGCAGTGCGCGAAAAAGGATTCTGCGCGGAGTGAGGATCATTTCACTGAAAAACGCCGTTGGGCTTATGCTTAACGGCGTTTTGTTATGTTTACCGTTTCAAACGAGTTTGACAAAGCGCGCAAGAAGCTCCGAAAGCGTGATCTCGCGAAGCTCGGGTGTTCCCTTTCCCGAAACGCCCACGAAAAAATCTCCGCAGTCGATCGTGACCGTATCGGGAAGTGTTTCGACGGAAACTGTCCTTAAATCGCGCGTTATTCCTATTCCGAGGCGTTTTAAAAACGCCTCTTTTCTCACCCAGAGATCAAGAAAATCCTCGGAGGTTTTCGCGTTTTCACGCTCTTCGGCGGACAACGCGCGCTCAAACATACGCTCGTTTATGACCCGCGCCTTGCTCTCAACGTCAACGCCTATTTCGCCGACTTCCGAAAACGCGGCGGCGATAGCGCCCTTTGTATGCGACATTGAGAAAAACAGCTCGGAGTTTTTAAGGTATGGCTTTCCGTGAGAGCCTTTTTCAAACGACAATTTTTTTATCGGGATCTCCGTGCGCTTTTCAAGCTCGGACAAAAGCAGAAGCTTTGACAAGAGCGCGTTTGTTTTGTCGCTGTCGCCCGCTTTTTTAAGGACGCTTTTTCTTCTTATAGGATCAAGACAGCCGAGATATCCCGAAAGCACGTTCCAATCCGCGTTTTTAGTCTTTAACAGAATGATGTCCATAGTTCACCTCGTTTTACATTTCAACAACTATCTCGTTTTCATCACGCAGGATTTCCGCGGAAATATGGTTGTCCGAAAGCTTTTCTCCGTTTACCGTTATTGATTTTACGCCGTGCTGAGAGCCGTTCGGGTTTTTTACGGCGATGTTAAGCGTTTTATTGCGGAAACGCTTTTTTATCGAGAACTCGCGCCATTCGCTCGGAATTGACGGATCGACGGTAATTCCGTCCGCGTCGGGGATAAGACCGAGTATTCCCTCTACCGTGCCGACCATAACCGTAGAGGCTGTTCCCGTAAGCCAGTGAACGTGCGCTCTTCCCGCAAACTCGCTGTCCTTTCCCTCTACAAACTGCCCGAAAACATACGGCTCTAAAACTCGCTTTTCTGCGCGGTCGTTATATGCCGCGGGAGAAGCCTCTTTCCAATATCTGTACGCGTTGTTTCCTCTGCCGAGCTTTGCCTCCGCGAGAATAAGCCAGCCCTGCGGCTGAGAGAAGATACCCGCGTTTTCCTTTACGCACTTATTAAAGCAATGCATAAGCGCGCCCTCAAACGCGTGATTTTCATACGGCGGGTACATCACCATCGCGCCGTAAGGCGTGTTAAGCTCGCGCATGACCGAATCGAGCGCCTTTTCTCCGCGCTTATCTCCGGCATTTCCGGCATAGCCCGAAATGACCGCCCAGCTCTGCGGATTGAGCCACATAGAAGCCTCCGGGTCAGTGCGCTTTCCGATTATCTCGCCGGTCTCTCGATAACCGCGGATAAATCTGTCCTCGTCCCAGCAGTTTTCGAGAATTTTACCGAGCTTTTCGTTCGTTTCATCAAGGTATTTTATATACTCGCCGTCGTTTTTCAGGACCGCGAATTCGCGCAGTATCTTTATCGCGTATACAAGCTGAAACGCCACAAACGTGCTTTCGCCTTTTTTCCCGAGACGCAGACAGTCGTTCCAGTCGGCGTGCAGTCCCGCGGGCATTCCGTGCGAACCGAGGTTGTTCATCGAAAAGTCTGTCGCGCGCTTTAAATGCTCGTAGACCGAGCCTTTTTCGCCGTTGTTCGCGAATAAGATCTCCTCGTCAAGAAACGCCGTATCGCCGCTTTCGCCGATGTACTTGTACACCGTCGGGAAAAGCCACAGCGCGTCGTCAGCGCGGTAGGACGGATGCCCTGTTTCGCGGACATAGCTTTCGTCGTCGGGAGTGTTTTCCTCTCCCGCTTTGTGGGTGTATTTTACCAGCGGAAGTCCCGCGCCGTTTGTTACCTGAGCTGAAAGCATAAACCTTATCTGTTCTTTCGCCATTTCGGGCGCAAGGTGAATAACGCCCTGTATGTCCTGTACCGTGTCGCGGTAGCCGTAGCCGTTTCTCAGTCCGCAGTAAATAAACGACGCCGCGCGCGACCATGTAAAGGTTATGAAACAGTTATAGCTGTTCCAGACGTTTACCATATTATTAAAGTCATCATCGGGAGTGTTTACCTGAAGATTATCAAGCATCGAGTGCCAATAATTCTTAAGCTCGGAAATTTCCCGTTCGGCAATTCCTTTTTCGCCGTATTTCGCGATAATCTCCCTTGCCTCGTTTTCGGCTTTCTGTCCGAGTATATAAATTATCTCGCGAGTTTCGCCGCCTTTAAGTTCGATGTCGCTTTGTAATGCTCCGCAGGAATTTCCGCAGTAATTAAGCTCGTTTGAAAGTCCGTTTTCAATCCCCGCGGGATTTGCGTAGCCTCTGTAATTCCCCAGAAATTTCTCTCTGTCGCCGCAGTACGCCGAAACATCAGTTCCCGAAACGCCGAAAAATCTCGAGATACCGCCCTCTGTCTCATTCTGCCGCTGAAGAATAAAATCGTCCTTGAAATAGGTGTGGGTGATAAACAGAGTGTACTGAAGATTAACGCCGTCCTGCTCGTAATTGTTTTCGTTTACAAACTCGCATACTCCCGTAACCGACAGCTTTCTCGGCTTTTCGCCGCGGTTTGTTATCTTAAGCGCCCAGACTTCGTAGGTCGCGCCTTTCGGAACGTAATAGCTCGTTTCGGTGCGGATATCATTATACTCCGAGGAAATGACGGTATATCCCGTTCCGTGTCTGCATTCGCTTTTATAGCTGTCAAGGCTTTTACAGCAGGGCGCCCAAGAGCCGCTCCAGAATTCCCCAGTTTCGTTGTCTTTGATATAGATATAACGCCCCGGCTTGTCGTTTGACATGGTATTGAATCTATGGCGGAGTATTCTTCCGTTAGCGCCGCTTTTCTCAAAGCTGTAGCCGTCGGCGTTGTTTGAGATTATCGCGCCGTACTCGGGCGAGCCGAGATAGTTTACCCAAGCCGCGGGAGTATCGGGTCTTGTGATTACATATTCCTTGTTTTTCCCGTCAAAATAGCCGTAGTTCATACTGCTTTCTCCTTATTGAATTCACTTTTTAAAATCGCGTAAGACGCGTAATCTTCAAAGACAGGCTCGCCGAGTTCGTCTTTACGAAATGCCGAGCTTTGGATAAATACGCCCTCTCTGCGCATTCCCGCGCGTTCGAGCAATCTTATTGAGCGCGTGTTTTTTATATCCGCTTCGGCGATAATTCTCCGTACATTCATTTTTTCAAACGCAAAGCCAAACATACCGCGTACGGCTTCGAGCGCATAGCCCTTACCCCAATATGATCTATTGAATGTATATCCTATTTCATAAGCACCGTAATAATCCATATCCTTGAAATAAAGCTTTCCTATCAGCTTGTTGTTTTCCGTGAGAACGACCGCGAAAAAGCGCTCGTCTTTTGCGAGCTTCGCGGCTTCTGCGAGAGCCTTTTCTCTCGGGAAAACCCCTGACGGCTCAAAATGACAGACCTCGGGGTCTGTAAGTATCTCGGCGAAATCCTCGCTGTCGGACGGACAAAACCGCCTTATCCCAAGCCGCTCGGTCGTGAAAACAAATTGTTCCATATATTCCTCCGCAATATGTCCTTTCAATCTAATTATACCTCATTTACGAAAATAAACAAGGGCGGTAATTTGCACAAAATGTTTTATCAAAAATTGTAGAAAATAACAGCCCGCAAAAATCATTGTAATTCTTTTGGATTTGTAGTATAATAAAAATGTAGATTTTATTTCTCTGAAAGGATACAATTTATGAACATACTTATTGTCGGCGGGGGCGGCCGCGAGCACGCGATCGCCGTTGCCCTCAGAAAATCCCCGAAAGTCGAAAAGCTTTTCTGCGCTCCCGGAAACGCGGGAATTTCGCGTATCGCCGAGTGCTTTCCCGTTAAAGCTACCGACCTCGACGGCATTGTGGAGCTTGCCCAAAAGCTAAAGCCCGATTATGTCTTTGTCGCTCCCGACGACCCGCTTGTTATGGGGCTTGTCGATAAACTGAACGACGCGGGCTTCAGGACCTTCGGTCCGAAAGCGGACGCGGCTATCTTAGAGGGAAGTAAGGCGTTTTCAAAAGCGCTGATGAAAAAATACAACATTCCCACCGCGGCTTATGAGACCTTTACCGACGCCGAAAAGGCGATTGCCTACATAAAGCAGAAAAACAGCTATCCCGCGGTCATAAAGTGCGACGGGCTGGCTTTGGGAAAGGGCGTTATCATCGCACAGAATTTCGAGGAAGCCGAAGCCGCCGTAAAGTCCATGATGATAGACCAGAAGTTCGGCAAAAGCGGAGCGGAGGTCGTTATTGAGGAATTTATGGAGGGCACCGAGGTCACGGTTCTGGCGTTTACCGACGGAAAGTCCGTAAAGCCGATGGTTTCCTCTATGGACCACAAGCGCGTGTATGACAACGACGAGGGACTGAACACGGGCGGAATGGGAACGATAGCGCCCAATCCTTTATACACGGATAAAGTCGCCGAAGAATGCATGAAAAAGATCTTTATTCCTACAATAAACGCGATGCAGGCTGAGGGCAGACCTTTCAAGGGCTGTCTGTATTTCGGGCTTATGCTGACGAATATGGGCGCAAAGGTCGTGGAGTATAACTGCCGCTTCGGAGACCCCGAGACGCAGGTCGTTCTTCCTCTTCTGGAAACAGACCTTGTTGATATCATCGAGGCTATCTACGAGGAAAGGCTCGGAGAGCTTGACATAAAATGGAGCGGCAAATCCTGCGCGTGCGTGGTAATGGCGAGCGGCGGCTATCCCGAAAAATATGAGACGGGAAAGGAAATAACGGGACTTGACGAAAACGGACAGCTTCCCGACGGCTCGGCGTTTGTCTATCACGCTGGAACAAAGCTTGAGGACGGGAAATATCTCACCGCGGGCGGCAGAGTTTTAGGCGTTACCGCGACGGGCGACACCCTCGAGGCGGCGCTTATGACGGCGTATATCGCCTTGGGAGATATCTCGTTTGACAAGGCGCATATGCGCAGCGACATAGGACAGCGCGCGCTCGACTACATCAAAGCATGAACAGATACAGATTTGCAGCACCCTGTCATTTCGGGCTTGAAAAAACGCTTGAGTTTGAAATAAGGAAGATCGGCGGAGAGGATATCTCGGTCTCGGACGGAAAAGTCGGCTTTTCCGGAACAGCCGAGACCTGCGCCAAAGCAAATATCTTCCTTTCAACAGCCGAGCGCGTTTATATTGTTTTAGGAGAATTCCGCGCGGAGAATTATGACGATATCTTCGCTGGGATAGAAAAGCTCCCGCTTTCGGAATTTATCGGCAGAAACGACGCTTTTCCGAATAACGGGCACTCGATAAATTCCACCCTCACAAGCATTCCCGCGGTTCAAAAGCGCGTAAAGCTCGCCATGGCGCGAAATCTCGGAAAAGCCTACGGGCTTGAAAGAATGCCCGAGACAGGAAACGAATGCAAGATACGCTTTTCGATAATGAAAAACGTTTTTTCGCTTTATCTCGACACAAGCGGCGAAGGACTCCACAAGCGCGGCTACCGCGCGCTCAGCAACGCCGCGCCTATCCGCGAGACGCTTGCCGCGGGTATGATCGACATAGCGAGAGTCCGCGAGGGCGATCTTGTCTGCGACCCTTTTTGCGGCTCGGGAACTATCCTTATCGAAAGCGCGTTTAAGGCTCTCAACATTGCCCCGGGATTAAAGCGCCGTTTTGCGGGAGAACAGCTTGGGTTCATTCCGAAAAGCGCTTGGACAAACGCGCGCGAGGAAGCGAGAGCGCTTATAAAAACCGATGCTGATTTTCGCGCGGTCGGTTTTGACATTGATCCCGACTGCGTAAAGCTCACGCTTGAAAACGCCGGAAAAGCGGGTGTTTCACGGTATATTTCCGCAAGCGTCCGTGATATCCGCGAGTTTTCCTATCCAGACAGACGCGTGAAGATAATTACAAATCCGCCCTACGGCGAGCGGCTTTTAGAGCAGGAACAAGCTCGGGAGATATACAAAATAATGGGCGAAAAGCTTATTCCTCTCGGAGAAAATCAGCTTTACGCCATAACCTCGGACGATGAGTTCGAGAATTTGTTCGGCAAAAAAGCCGACAAAAACAGAAAGCTTTACAACGGAATGCTTAAAGCACGTTTATACTATTATTATAAGTAATTATGAAGAAATACTCAAGACCACGGTTTTACGGCGCGGAGATATTTGCCGCGCTCGTTTTCCTTTGCTCGATGAGCGCGGCGTTTATGTATACACTTAACCGAAGCGTTGTCCTTCCGACAACGTGTATCATGACCGCGCTTTCTTTCGGTGTTTATATGCTGTTTTACGCGCTGAGGAAAAGGCGTGCTTTTTCGTTTCTGGCGTTTATCGGGTGCTTTACGGTTTCGATATTTGCTTTTTCTGTTTTAAACGGCATAAGCAGTATCAGTCCGATAGACTATCTGTTTAAGGCATCGGAATTTTACGACGATTTTATGGCGGGCGCGTTTATTTCGATCTTCTCGTTTATCATCGGGTTTTCCACGGCGTATTTCAACGTATATCTTCCGCGGCCCGCGTTTTTGCTGCTGCCCGCGTTTATCCCGCTTCTGCTTGCGGCGAAAACGTCGGACGGACTGCCCGCGGAGTATGTTGTTTTTATGGCGGTAGGATACGCGCTGGTGCTTCTCGGAGTTTCACGCCCCGAGTTTCCGAGCGAAAACGTTTATTTCGACGACAAAAAATCGCGCTTTGAGCGGCTCGGAGCATTGGGGATTTTCGGGCTTATCATAGCGGTAACTATCTATTCCGTGCCCCGCAGCGATGAAACTCCTCTCGGTGAATATCTCGACACAGTCTTTAACCGAAACGCGAATTTATACGGAGGAAACGGACTTAGAAACCCTAATTCACAAAGCGGCGTAAACCGCGGAGATAACGACCCCTCCGAGAATATTATGTTTTACGCGGAAGCAGATCATCCCGCGATATTGAGCGACTGGTCCTTTGATATATACACCGAAAGCGGAAGCTGGAGAAGGGATCCCGATCTGACCACGGGCTGGAGCGGCTGGCAGACCTATAAGAAAACTCTCAGCGCCCAGGCTCTTTTCTCAAAGCTTTATAACGGCGTGAAAAACGGTTATCTCAGCGATTACAGAGAGATTCTGGAAGATATTTCATATCCTTCACACGATTATGACAAAGATCGATCCCCCCGCTCTCAGACAATGAAAATATATGTTGTCAGCGGAGGCAACACACGGCTTATCATTCACCCGAATAAGACTGTCGGGGTGAATATAAGCGGCTATGACGAGAGAGTTTTCCGAACGCTTACGGACGATATGTTCACCGAAAAGGACTTTGGAACAAATGCTCAGTACACCCTCGAATATTATTCCTCAACTCCGTCCCCGGAGCTTATCACGCTTTTTGAGTATGTCGATATGGAGGAAATACTTACCGCAGCCGAAAATGAGGGAGTTATTACAACGACCGAAAAGGAAGCGTTTTTAAACGAGCGCACGCAGGCTCTTGAATACCACGAGCTGATGCTTACGGAGCCGATAAGCCCTCGGATAGCCGCGCTTGCGAACGAAATAACAGAGGGTCTTACATCGGAATACGCAAAGGCGGCCGCGATAGAACAATGGTTCGGCGAGGCGGGCTTTGTATACGACTTGAATTTTATCCCCGAGGAGACCACAGCCGAGTATTTCCTCTTTGAAAGCAAACGCGGGATATGCACGGACTTTGCCGCGGCATCTACCCTGCTTTTACGGGCGGCGAATATTCCCACAAAATACGGCACGGGATTTCTGCTTAAAGAAGAAAACCGCAATGCATACGGTGTTTACGCCGTAAAAGCCGCCAACGCCCACGCGTTTTCAATGAGCTATATCGAGGGCTATGGCTGGCTTGAGGTTGACGGAACAAGGTATGTTGAAGTCGCGGAGGAAGAGGACGGCGATACGCTTTTGCCTCTGATCATTCTGATCGCGGCAATTGTATTGGGAGTATTGGCGTTTATATTCCGAAACGAAATTTCCGAGGCGGTCTTTGCCGTAAGCGTAAAGTTCAGAAGTGAAAACAAAAAGATACGCGCCGTTTATCTGCGTACAAGAAAATTGGCGTGCAGAATTGCCGAAAAAGATCCGAGATCCACAACTTCCGCGGAGGTTTGCGGGATTATCGCGAATTCCCTGTCGCTAAAGACTCAGGCGGAGGAAATAACCTCCTGTGCCGACAAGCTTTTCTACAACAACACCGTAAGTCCTTGCGCGGATAAGCTTTACAAGGATTACCGCGAGATAGTAAAGATGAAGAAAAAGATGAGGAAGTGATGAAATGACGCATATCGGAAGCTATGTTCAGATCATGTTTTTCGCCGCGCTGTTTCTCATTTTCATCAGCGGAGATATCGGCTGGGCGCTTATTTACACTGTCGGCGGAATAATTGTTATATCTCTCGCGCTTTTCCTTCTGTCGAAAAACCGATTTTCGGTAAAGCTCGGGGAGCTTTCGGGCGTGGCGAGCGTAAACGAAAAGATCGAGTTTGAGGTGACGCTTAAGAAAAAGGGATTTTGCGTACTGCCTTATGTAGAAGTTTGTATTGACGCGGAGCATGATATCCACCTTCGCACATCTCTTGTTTTTCGGAATTCCGTTTCAATAAAGGGAAGTTTTCGGGCAAATCACAGCGGACTTAACAGAGTAAAACTGACAAATGTTATTTTACGCGATTTTGCGGGGCTTGTACAGATAAGCGTTCCTTTTGAAGAGGAAACACAAAAGGGCGTACTGCCGAAAAAAGTCGACTATAAAGGACCGGAGGTTTTTCCGAGCGTTCTGCCTGACGACAGCGGAGAAGCGGAGGAAGGCGTGAGCGTTATGCACGGCGGACTTCCCGGATACGAACACCGCGAGTATGCCGCCGGAGACTCGCTGAGGAGGGTAGATTATAAGCTGTCCGCGAAAAAGCAGAAGCTTATGGTAAGGCTTGATGAAAGCACGGGGTATTCCTCGACAAACTTGTTTATTGAGCCGAACGCGCTTCCCCCTTGCTGTGACAACGCGTTCGCGCTTGCGGGAAATCTCATTATGCGCGGCGGAACCGTGAAGATAACACACAAAGACGAAAGCTTTACGGCAGCGACTCCCGAGACGCTGCAGAAGCTACGTGAATGGCTTGCGTTCCGTGAGTTTTCCGACAAAAACGAAATTGCGGAAGTCACTCTCCCCGAGGACACAAATGTTGTTTTTTCGGGAAACGGCGAGGTCAGAGCCGTTGTGCCGACGGCTTAGTTCTAAAAAACCCGTTTAGACAACTAAACGGGTTTTTGTGTTAAAATTCGGGTTTTATTTCCTCGCGGTTGTTGATTTTCTTCGCGGAGAGAACTCCAAGCGCGAGGAAGAACATCAAGACGCAGACAACAAGCGCGATCGCTATTGAAACGGCGATATTGAGCGTTTCCTCGGCAACAGGATAATCGGGGACCATTCCTATCTGACTGATAAGAGCGCTTAGCGCGAACGGCTGGAATTTAGAAAGCCCGAAGCCCTGAAGCAGGCTGTCGATTATTGACGAGCCGAGATAGACCGACGCCGCCATAATTCCGGGGCGCGAGGTGCAAAGACCGAGGGAAAGGTGAACGGTCGTGAGAAATACAGCGTAAACCGCCGCTAAAAACGCGATAAGCATAATATTCGCGGCAGACACATGGTTGTTTGGGAAAATGCCGTTGCACAAAAGACCCGCGAACGAAACGCTCACAAAGCTTGTCAGAAAAATCGAGATAGGATATATCACAAATTTCGGAATAAGGTAGTTTGTGTATGAAAGACCGCTGCACAGCGGAACGATCATCGCGCGTTTCTTCTGCTCGCCGCCTGCCGCGGGCATAAGCAAAAGCATAGCGACAAGCGCGCCGGTCGAAACAATATTCGAGGAAGTAACGGCAAACATTACTCCCGCGTCGGCATACAGGTCGAACATATCCTCCATTCCTATACCCGACAAAATGTCGTCATAAGACGAACCCGAGCCGTCAAAGGAAACGGACGCAAACTGCGTAAAATCCGTCATTCCCTGGGCTTCCTGTAAGATCATGTTGGTAAATCCGAACAGCGCGGGAAGCGAGACCGAGACCGCAATAAAAACGACTATCATTACGGTAAGCCTGAACGTTCTGACAAACTGAGACCATTCTTTTTTAAAGCAATATTTCAACTGCATTTATCCCACCACCTTTTTGAAAACTTCCTCGAGAGTCGCAGTGCCGATATTAAAGCTGTCGACTGTCATTTCGTTGTCCGCGAGTATCTTTATAAGCCTGCGCGCGGTGTCCTCGGCGCTATCAGTGCCAAAGCGGAAAAGTCCGACGGTATTGTCGTATTCGGCACGGGCAAAGTCAACTTTCAGAAGCGTTATTTTTCCCTCCTGCGTAAGATTTCTCACGCGGAGATTTATCACGTCGCCGCCGTGCTTTTGCAGGATCTCGCGGAGAGTGCCCTCCTCGGCAAGCACGCCGTTGTTCATTATCCCGATACGGTTAGCGACGCGCTCTACATCGGAAAGAATGTGAGTAGAAAGCACGATGGTACAGCCGAGACTTTTCAGCCTGTTTATTATTTCTATTACCTCAAGTCTGCCCTGCGGGTCGAGCGCGGAGGTCGGCTCGTCGAAAATGAGCAGGTCGGGCTTTTTGATGATAGCCGCGCCCATTCCGAGACGCTGGGTCATTCCGCGTGAAAAGCCTTTTGAGCGTCTGTCCGCGGCGGACTGAAGCCCCACTATCTCAAGGACCTCAGCCGCTCTTTTCGGGATATCTCCCTCATAATTCGCGCAGGCGGCGATATATTCGAGATACTCTCTCGCGGTCATATAGCCGAAGATAGTCGGGCTTTCGGGAAGATAGCCTATGGTGATAGGGTTTCCCCCGCCAAGCTCGATGTCGCCGTCGTCTTTGGGGATAATATCGGCGATGATGTTCATTGTGGTCGATTTTCCGCAGCCGTTTCTGCCTAAAAAGCCGTAGATGTCGCCGTCGAAAATATCCATATTCAGTCCGCGGAGCACGGGAAAGTTTCCGTACGCCTTTTGCAAATTCCTGATTTTAACCATTAGCCTTGTCCTTTCTGATTTTTACAACAAAACAACTATATCTATTATATCACACTGTTTGGAAAAATGTACAATTTTTTACAATTTCCGTATTATATTCTTTCTGCTTTACAAATTGAGAAAAATGTTGTATAATAAAGTGAGAGCAAATTTAAAGCAGTACGGAGTTGAAAATGAAAAAGTTTTACATATTCGATATGGACGGCACGCTTTGCGACAGCATGAAGCAGTGGCGAAAAGAGTGCGTCGGCGTAAGCGCGAAAACCACTCTTCCCGAATGGGAGAAGATCTTCGCGAGAATGAAAGAGCATTATCAAAACGACGTTGTGCTTAAGGACGGCGTGTTGGAGTTCCTCGAAAACGCGAAGCAAAACGGGATTAAAATGTGCATAGCGACGGCGACGAGAAAAGACGTGTGCGAGCCGTTTCTTTCCAAAACTCCGCTTATGGATTATATGGAGTTTTTCATCGACTGCTTTGAGGCGGGAGCGTTCAAGGAAAAGCCCGATATTTTTCTGAAATGCGCGGAGCGTTTCGGCGCGGAAATTTCGGAATGCGCGGTATTCGAGGACTCGGTCACCGCCGCAAGAACCGCCCAAAAAACAGGCTTTTACGTTGTCGGGGTCTATGATAAAACAACCTGTAACGACGGAGATATAACGCCGTATATTGACGAATATATAGAGAATTGGAGAGACTTCAATAAATCAAAAATAAGTTAATTCTTTGAAATCTTCTTTCTTTATGGAGTTATCTTGTAGAAACAAAAGTCAAATATTTTTCTGAGGGGAAACTTTCTGTAGAAAGTTTCCCCTTCAAAGACTTTTTGTACTGCTTATTTTACTATTACGTTATCATTTCCGAGAATACCGCGCAGCTTGTTCAAAAGCTCGGGGCAGAGCCTTGCTCCGCGAAGACCGTTTATCCGTCTCACCTCGCGCTTATCGCGAAAACAGGCTCTTACGGCACAGGTTCCGCGAAATTTGAAAAGCAGCTCGGTTATTTTGGCGATACGCGGGTCGAGATCGTTTTCAAAGTTTATGAAAAGCGTTTTTGAAGAGGCTTCGGGGAGAGTTTCGACTCGCTTTATCGTGTTAATGACAAAGCTTGTTTTTCTGTCCTTTTTGTTTATTCTGCCGTTTAAATAATACACCTTTCCGACGGAAAGCCTTTCGGCGTCCGAGAAAACGCTTGGGAAAATGACCGCGGATATCGTTCCGCTTTCGTCCTCAAGCTCCGCGAAAGCCATCTCGCCGCTTTTGGCATAGTGATTTCGCACGTCCGAAACAAGCGCCATAACAGAACAGGGCGCGTTGTCGCTCAGATCGAGTGCGTCTGCTATAAACAGACAGTTTTCCGCGCGCGGCAGATATATCCCCGCGGGGTGTCCCGAAACATAAAAGCCTATACTTTCAAATTCAAGACCCAGCAGTTTTGTTTTCGGAAATTCCTCGGACTTCGGGAAAACATAACCTGTCTTTTCGTCACTTTCTCCGAGCAGGTCGAGCTGTCCGCTTTCTTGTCTGAAGGATTCGCGCGCGGCGTAGCTCAAAAGCCCGTCTATCCCCGAAAGCAGACCCGAGCGGCTTACGCCCAGATCATCAAGCGCTCCGCATTTTATGAGAGCCTCGGTATAGCGGCGGTTGTTTCCGAAACGCGCGGTTCTGAGGGCGAGATCTTCGGGAGAAGCAAAGCTCCCGTTTTCGTCACGTTCTTTTGTCATTTCCTCAACGAAGCTCCTGCCGAGGTTTTTTACCGCCGCAAGCCCGAACCGAACAGCGTTGTCTTCTACCACAAAATCCGCGTAGCTTTTGTTTATGTCGGGAGGAAGAAGCGCAACTCCGTTTGATGTGATATCCGCGGCGTATTCCGCGAGTTTTCCCGTATAGTCCATTACGCTCGAGCAAAGCGCGCTCATATATTCTTTGTAATAATGACAGCGCAGATATGCCGTCTGATATGCCACCGTGGCATACGCGGCGGCGTGTGATTTGTTGAAGGCGTAGCTTGAAAACTTTTCCATTTCGTCGAAGATATCATTCGCGGTTTTTTCGTCAACGCCGTTTTTTATCGCGCCGCAGTTGGTTTCCGTTCCGTAAACAAACGCGTCGTGTTCTTTTTCCATTACGCCGCGTTTTTTCTTTGACATCGCGCGGCGGACAAGGTCGGCTCTGCCGTAGGAATAGCCGCCTATCTCGCGGCATATCTGCATGACCTGCTCCTGGTAGACCATACAGCCGTAGGTTACGGAAAGAATATTTTTCAACAGCGGGTGTTTGTAGGTTATTTCCGCAGGATCTTTGTGGCGGTTTTCAATATACGCAGGGATAGAATCCATGGGTCCGGGACGGTACAGCGCGATCGCCGCGGTAAGGTCCTCTATCGACTGCGGCTTGAGCCGCGCGATGACCGACGACATCCCGTCAGATTCAAGCTGAAACACTCCCGATGTTTTTCCCTGTCCGAGCATAGCGTAGGTTTTTTCATCGCCGTCGCTGATCTTGCTTATATCAAAATCGGGCTGAGTTTCGCGTATCTTCATACACGTCTTATGAATGACCGTCAGGTTTCTCAGTCCAAGAAAATCCATTTTCAGAAGCCCGAGACGCTCGAGGGCGGTCATTGTAAACTGAGTTTTAGCGCCGTCGGCGTTTACCTCTATCGGCGCGTATTCCATTACAGGCTCGCGCGTGATGACAACTCCCGCCGCGTGGACGGTCGTATGCCGCGGAAAACCCTCTATCATCAGCGCCGCGTCTATAAGATGGCGGATATCTCCGTCTGAATTATAAAGCTCTTTAAGTTCGCCGCTTTTCAGCTCCTCGGAAAGGTCGGGGTTTATACTGAACGGGACCGCCTTTGCCGCGGCGTCGGTTTTTCTCTGGGAAATTCCGAGGGCGCGTCCCGCGTCGCGGATCGCCGCCTTTGCCTTAAGGGTATCAAACGCGGCTATCTGAGCTACGCACTGCGCGCCGTAGCGGTTTCTGACATATTCTATCACTTCGCCGCGGCGCTCGTTGCAGAAATCGATATCGAAATCGGGCATGGAAACACGCTCGGGATTTAAAAATCTCTCAAACAGCAGATTAAACCTCAGCGGGTCTATTTCGGTAATTCCCATGCAGTACGCGCAAAGCGATCCCGCGCCGCTGCCTCTGCCGGGGCCTACGGGGATATCGTTTGTTTTTGCGTAGCGCACGAAATCCCAGACAATGAGAAAATAGTCCACAAAGCCCATTTTCTCAATGACCGAAAGCTCATAATCAAGGCGGTTTTTTATCTCCTCGGTTACTGTTCCATAGCGTTTTTCCGCGCCCTTTGCGCAAAGCTTTCGGAAATACTCCGCATTGTCAGAGATTCCCTCCTTTTTGAAAAGCGGGAGTTTGGTCACGCCGAATTCAAATCTGAAATTACACTGCTCCGCGACCGTTTCGGGAACAGAAAGCTCCTCCTCGGTAAAAAAACGAGCCATTTCCTCGCGGCTTTTAAGATAGTACTCATCGCCACGAAGTCCGCTTGTTGAGTTTTCCGAAAGGATTTTATTCTCTTTTATGCATTCTAAGAGCTTCTGAACCCGGCTCTGAGACTTTTCCACATAATGGACGTTGTTTGTGGGGCAGGTTTTTATCCCCGTTTTTTCGGAGAGCGCGCGAAGCTCCTTACAGACGCGCACATCGTCGATATCGCTGTGGTTATTCAGTTCGAGATAGAAATCTTCTTTGAAAATTGATTTATACCACAGCGCGCATTTTTCCGCCTCAGAATTTCTTTTGCTTTTGATAAGGCGCGTTATCTCGCCGTTTTTTCCTCCCGAAAGCGCGATAAGTCCTTCGGAGTATTCTTCGATACAGTCCTTATCGGTCACAAACTCTCCGAGAATTTCCACTTGTTTGGAAATAAGGCGGCAGAGGTTTTTATAGCCCGTTTCGTTTTTGCATAAAAGCGTAAGCCTGCTCGGCTCGCCGGAGGTCTTCATATAGCGGTTGTTTTCGGAAACTCTCACCTCGCAGCCGATTATAGCTTTTATCCCAAGCTCGGCGCAGATGTCCGAAAACTCTATCGCCCCGTAAAGCGCGCCGGTGTCGGTTATAGCGAGCGCGGGCATTTCGAGAGCTTTTGCTTTTTCGCACAGCTCGCGCAGCCTGCACGCTCCCTCGAGCAGGCTGTAGCCCGTGTGGACGTTAAGATGAACAAAGCCCTCCAAATGCCTCACCTCTTTTTACTTGAATTTGTTTTCAGATAGAAAAAACAGGCTCGGCGAATATTTCCGCCAAGCCCGTAAGTTGGTCATTTTCAAAAAGATCAGTTCGCTTCCTTAGCGATAACAACCTTATTCTTGTAATAACCGCAATTTCCGCAAACTCTGTGCGCCAGCTTCAGCTCGCCGCAGTTTTTGCAGCGCGTGAAGTTAGGAGTCTCGAGTTTCCAGACTGCCGAACGTCTTTTATCGCGTCTCGCACGGGAAACTTTCCTCTTTGGTACTGCCATTATCGTACACCCCCTCTAAGAAATAAGAAACAAGAATCTGTTTTCAACCTATTCTTGTGATTTGTCACTTTTACCAAGTAAATAGTATTATATCACACATTAACAGGTTTGTCAAGGGGTTTTTGGAAAATTAGCCGATAAATTTCTTTACATTTTCGGGCAGCTCGGAGTTATCCGCGGAAACGGTAAGCGTAATAGTCGTATCGGGAGAGATCTTCGCGAGTCTGTCAAACATATCACCGAGCTTTGCGTAATCTCTGCCCGTGATCTTCAGCGTAGCGTCAACGAAAATATCCGTGCAGTCGTGGTCGGACGAAAGAATGCCCGCGATAAAGCCGTAGAAAGCCTCTACTCCTTCGATATCATAGTCTTCAATATTTATAAGACGAACCTTGTAGGTAATATCGGTATTAAGCGAAGAACCCTTTTGTATAGCGACAACATTTCCCTTTGACTGCTTTTCGGCGGCGTGGATAGCGTCGATAAGGATTTTGGTTTTTCCCGAGCCTCTTTTTCCTGTAATGATCTTAACCATGGTATTACCCTCCGTAAATTTTTATTTTAAATTCCTAACTTCTTTTCGAGTTCGGCTTTTCTGTCCTCATAGCCCGGCTTTCCGAGAAGAGCGAACATATTCTTCTTATAGCTTTCAACGCCCGGCTGGTTGAACGGATTAACTCCGAGCAGATAGCCGCTTATAGCACAAGCCTTTTCAAAGAAGTAGATCATCCAGCCAAGCTCGTATTCGTTAAGCTCCGGAACCTCGAGCACGATATTCGGAACGCCGCCCTCGGTGTGCGCGATGACTGTTCCCTCAAACGCCTTTCTGTTTACGATTGACATATTCTGGTTTGAAAGGAAGTTAAGTCCGTCTATGTTGTTCGGCTCGTCCTTAAGGAAAACGTCCTTCTGGGGCTTTCCGAACTGGATAACAGTCTCAAACATAATTCTCGCGCCGTCCTGAACGAACTGTCCGAGAGAATGCAGGTCGGTGGAGAAGACCGCGCTCGACGGATAGATACCCTTTCCGTCCTTGCCCTCGCTCTCGCCGTAAAGCTGTTTCCACCACTCAGCCATCATCTGGAAGGACGGCTCGTAGCTTATCAGCATCTCAACGCCCTTTCCCTTTTTGTAGAGAATGTTTCTGAGAGCCGCGTACTTATAGCAGTCGTTTTTCTCAAGGTCGCAGTCCTTATAAGCAGCCCTTGCCTCCTGCGCGCCCTTCATAAGCGCGTCGATATCGCAGCCCGCGCAAGCAATGGGAAGCAGACCTACCGCGGTAAGCACGGAAAATCTTCCGCCTACATCATCGGGAACGACAAACGTTTCATAACCCATTTTATCGGAAAGCTCTTTAAGAGTTCCGCGGGCCTTGTCGGTCGTGGCGTATATTCTTCCCTTTGCGCCGTCCTCGCCGTATTTTTCAACAAGCAGGTCTCTGAATATTCTGAACGCCAGAGCAGGCTCGGTTGTGGTTCCGCTTTTGGAGATGATGTTTACCGAAAAGTCCTTGCCCTCTACGAGCGAAATTACCTCGCTGAGATAGGTCGGGGAAAGGCTGCACCCTACGAAATATATTTCGGGAGTATCCTTTTTCATAAGATTGTACATCGAGGACTTGAGAGCGTCGATAGCCGCCCTTGCGCCGAGATACGAGCCGCCTATTCCTATCACGATAAGAACGTCGCTGTCGCTTTTGATCTTCGCCGCGGCTTTTTTAATGCGGGCAAACTCCTCCTTGTCATAATCTACGGGCAGGTCGACCCAACCGAGATAATCGTTTCCCGCGCCCTGTCTGCTTTCGAGCACATCGTGCGCCGCCTTTACCTGAGCCGCGTACTGTCCGAGCTCGTGGTCTCTGACAAACCCGCTGAGATACTTGTCGTCAAGCTTTAATCCCATTTAAAATAATCTCCTTTCTACCAATTTGTCCGCGGACCGCGCCGTCGGACTACCTGTTTATATTATATATTATTTCCGTATTTTTTTCAAGATTTTTTGCTGTCTATAAACGAATTTGGAGAATTTTTACTATTCAACAATCTTTTTTTGTGGACTTTGTACAAAGTTCGTTCTCTTTTTTAAGGAGAGAAAAAATTACGAGCACAAAAACCGCTTGACACGCTTCGACAATAATTATATAATTAGAGAGTAAACGAGAGGGCGATACTGATATCAGTATTTGCGGCGGTTAGCTACACCAAGCGAAAGCGAGGTGATAGAAATGCCTATTACGATAACGTTACATATATTTTGTTTTACAGTAACGATTAGAGTGAAAAAGCAGAACCGCCACTCGGCAAAGTGACGGTTCTATTTAAAAATAAACCTTACCTGAGCTGACTGCTTAGCAGCCGCTCTCTCGCTTACATTATAACATCCTCATTCGTAGTTGTCAAGAGAAAAACGAAATTTTTATTTAGAAGTCATAATAAGCTCCGACCGCATCGGGTCGGAGCTTTAATCTTTAGTCCCAAATTCTAACCTCTTACTTCTAACCTCTTACCTCTAATCGGGCAGCAGATATTTCGAGCGGTAATCGTTGAACTCGTCCATAAACTCGCTCTTTTCGAGCTTTTTAAGCTCGTTGATGTACTCGTGGGTGTCAAGGCTGTTTTCCTTTATCTGGATAAGGCAGACGGCTATATTCGAGCAATGGTCCGAAACGCGCTCGTAGTTTGTAAGCAGGTCTTGCAGGATAAAGCCGAGCTCTATCGTACATATCCCGTTTCTCAGACGCTCGACGTGGCGGTTCTTAAGCTCTGTGCGAATGCCGTCTATCACGTCTTCAAGCGGCTCGACCTCTTTTGCGAGAGCGACGTCGTTAGTGAGAAAAGCGCTGAAGGACATATCGAGAATTTCGCGAAGCGCCGCGGTCATTACCGCCATTTCTTTTTCGGCGGCGGGCGAGAATTTTATCTTTTTATCGTGCATTTCCTCGGCGGCTTCGGTGATGTTTACCGCGTGGTCGGATATGCGCTCAAGGTCGCCGATGGTGTGCAGAAGACTTGAAACAGCCTGACTGTCGCTTACGGACAGGTCCTTTGAGGCGACCTGCAAAATATACGAGCCGATCTTATCTTCGTATATGTCTATCGTGTTTTCGTTTTCGACTATCTCCGCGGCGATCTTCGGGTCATAATTGTTTACGAGGTCAATTGACATAAGCAAGGTCTTATGCGTGAGATCCGCCATTTTATACGCGACATTCTTGCACTGCTCGATAGCTACCGCGGGAGTATTGAGAAGACGCTTGTCCAGAATGGGCATTTTCGCTTCGTCGTCTTTGCTGTCGCGGATAGTAAGACACGCGAGCTTTTCGAGCTGTTTTGTAAACGGCAGGAACAGCGCCGTCGCTAAAACATTGAAGCACGAGTGGACTATCGCTATTCCCACAGCGTTTAAGTTTTCATTTACTATCGGAATATCGATAAGCGCAATTACGAGATAGAACAGACTTAAGAACACGACAGTTCCGATAAGATTGAAGTAAAGGTGGACGATAGCCACGCGCTTTGCGGCTTTGTTCGCGCCGACAGACGAGATAAGCGCCGTCACGCACGAGCCGATGTTCTGTCCGAGAAGAATAGGCAAAGCAATTTTATAGGTGACAGTTCCCGTTTGGTTTGATATCGACTGCAAAATTCCTATAGATACGGACGACGACTGCAATACGGCGGTAAGCAGTGCGCCCGCGACGACTCCTAAGACAGGATTTGAAAACATCGCCATAAACTTTGTGAAATCGGGGTTGTCCTTAAGCGTTTCTGAAGCGCCCGACATCATGTTCATTCCGATCATCAACAGTGAAAAGCCGACCATAATATATCCTACGGTCTTTTTCTTGTCGGATTTTGTGAACATGGCGAAAACTATGCCGACAACCGCGATAATCGTAACAACGGTATTGAAATTCAATACGCTCATTATTCCCGAAACATCGGAGCCTGCAAGCGACGAAAGGCTTACCAGCCACGCAGTTGCGGTCGTACCGATGTTAGCGCCCATGATAACGCTTATTACCTGCGATAGCTTTAAAAGTCCCGAGTTTACAAAGCCGACCATCATGACCGTGGTGGCCGCGGACGACTGTAACAGCGCCGTGACAGCGGCGCCGAGAGCTACTCCCTTAACGGGATTTGACGTCATTTTATTAAGCAGTGTTTCTATCCGGCTTCCCGCGAATTTCTCGAGGGCGGAGCTTAGCGTGTGCATTCCGAACATAAACACGCACAAGCCGGCTATCATTGACAACACATCCTGAAAGCTCATACTTTAACTCCCAAACGATTTTACTTCCTGTCGAATTTTTTCTCTTTTTGCGTACATTTATATTATACAGGACTTTCGGAAAAAAGTAAAGTGTTTTCACACAAATTTTCCTTAATTTTCGGAATGTACATATTTAGTTAAGTTTTCAAGATGTTATTTGTGTTTTTTTACAAAAAATTATTTCAACTCTTTGCGTCTGCCCTTGTTGTCGATGTAATAGCGCGTTTTATTGAGGCTCGCTATCTTGACGATGTCAACTATCCAGCCTATCGTAAAAAGTCCTCCCGTAAGCAGCCATAAAAGACCGGTTTTAAACTTGCCCTCGTAAAAACGGTGTACCCCGAGAGTTCCGAAGATAATGCACAATATAAGGCTTATCCACCTGTTGCGGGGTTTTGTTCTTACGGTCACATGATTTACGACAGGCGATTTTTCCGACTTTGACGACTCGGCTGACTCGGATTTAAGAAGCTCTACCTGTCTTCCGCAATACACGCATATAACCGCGTCCATGGGTATCCTTTTCCCGCAGAATTTGCAGAACTTCTTTCCGTCGTTATATTCGATGTGAATGCTGAGGTCGGGGTCTTGTGAGCTGTTACGGGCGCTGTTCTGCGTGTTTTGCTCAGAAGTCCGCGCGTTGCTCTGAGAGTTGTTCTGATTCGGATAGATCTCGCTTTCGGGATCTGAATGGTCGTATACAGACTCAAACTCGGGAAACGCCGAGGACTGATAACCCGAAAAGCCGCTCTGTGAATTCTGAGTATCCCGATCATTCGCGGACTGACTTATTTCGTTCGGGTTTCCGCCGGGGTAATACTCGCCCGTCTCGGGGTCTGTCCAGCCCTTTTTCCGAAGGCTTACTTTTTTGCTTTCGTCGTCCATTGTTTCTCCTTGCTCAGCCGTCAATTCCCATAATCGCGCTGATTCCCTTGTAGATAGTTCGCGGAATAAAACCGTAGGTAAAGCTGTCCGCCGCTAAGACAAGACCTATTATAACGGTCACGCTTGAAAGGAATATCCCCCAGCGCTTTGACGGAGACAGCTCTTCCTGGACCTTCGGCACGCGGTATTTTTTTATTTTGATAAGCTTCGCTATCGCCATAAAAAAGCCCACCGTGACCAGAAGGAGCATAAGCACAAGAACGGCGATGTAAATTACTACCGCGGGGGTAATTTCAGACTCTTTGCCTGTCATTGAGTTTTGCAGGAAATCGCCTACGCTTTTTTCTGTAAGCAGCAGCAAAAGCGCCGCGGCAATGCTGTTTACCATGGCGTGGAGGACGGTAGTGGGGATTATGCTTTTAGTGTTTACCGCTACATAGCCAAGGCAGATGCCGATTACCGTCGCGTAGAAAAACTGCTGGAAATTCGCGTGGGCAAGCCCGAAAAGAATTCCCGAAATAAAGATCGCCACGCCGTTTCCGTATGGGCGCATACTTTCGAGGACAATTCCCCTAAACCAGAATTCCTCCACGATAGGCGCTAAGATAGCCATCTGGAAAAATAAAATCAATCCGCAGATAAAATTCGGGGCGGCAAAGTCGTTTACGGTATTGAAGCTCTCGTTCATATCCACGGTTTTAAAAAGCCGAGAGACAAGTATCGTGATGATGTTTGTGACTATGCCGAGAGCGTAAAGCGCGGGGAACATCCCGATAGCGCGCCCGAAATATTTCGGCTTCTGATAGCTCTGCTTTCCGACGGTTTCCGGGGTCATCTTAAAAATTATCAGCGTAAGCACTATAGGCACGACGTTCAGAAAGAAGATCGAAACCAACGACCTTATGATGTACGCGGCTGTTACGTCCATATCCTTAAGCACGGGCATAAGCAGACTTGTAGTGATCTCTCCGAGCCCGCGCGCGCAGAAAATTACTATAACCATAAGTCCGAGCTTTAAGCTTACGGACTTAAAACCCGCGCGGTAATCGATCGGCGCGGTCGGATTTTCCGAAACAGATTCTGAGCTGTTCAACAATTCATCTGACATAATTTACGCTCCTATCAGTTTATGGTATTCGGCTATCTCGGTAACTATCTCTTCGGCGGTCTTTCCTCCGCAGGAGACCTCGATGTCGTTATATTCTTCGTAAAGCGCCTTTCGGTTTTTGAAAACGTCGTCTACGCTCTGCCCGGGGCGCATGGCTATCCCTCGGGTCTTTATGTTTCTCAGCCGCGGGAGAAGCTCCTCCGACGGAAGAGAAAGGTAATATACCGAGCCGTTTTTCTTTAGGTGAAGCATCGCCTCGCGGCTGTATACGGCGCTTCCGCCTGTGGCGATAACGGCGTTTTCCGTTTCGGAAACAGACAGGATAGCTCGCTCCTCCGCGATACAAAACGCGTCGAGTCCGTCGCTGTCGATAATATCCTGTAAAAGTCTGCCCGTCTGACGCTGGATGATAAGGTCGGTGTCGATAAACTCAAAGCCGAGGGATTTCGCGAGAAGGACTCCGATAGTAGATTTCCCCGCGGCGGGCATTCCGATAAGCACGATGTTTTTCATCAAAACCTCACCTCGTCCAAGCTCATTGTCGCGTAGGCGTTAAGATCTGTGCCGGCGATATTTCCCGCTTTAAATTCGTAATATCCCTGACAGCCTATCATCGCCGCGTTGTCTCCGCAAAGCGAAAGCGGGGGAATGAAAATTTCCATGCCGTGTTTTTCGGCGGCAGCCGAAAGCGCGCCGCGCAGTCCGCTGTTAGCGGCGACTCCTCCCGCGAGCGCGATCTTTTTGCAGTTGTTTTCAAGCGCCGCGGCGATGAATTTTTCCGTAAGCATTTCGCAGACGGTCTTCTGAAAACACGCCGCAAGCGAGTTTACGTCGATCTCCTCTCCGCGCTGTTCGGTATTGTGGATAAGATTTATAACGGCGGTCTTAAGTCCAGAAAAGCTGAAATCATACGGGTTCGGCGTGTGGGGCTTGGGTAGTTTGTATTTTGAGCTGTCGCCTGTTTTTGAGGCGCTGTCGATAAAAATTCCGCCGGGATAAGGAAAGCCCATTGCTCTGGCGGCTTTGTCAAATGCCTCTCCCGCCGCGTCGTCGATAGTTCTTCCGAGGGTCTCAAACTCGGTGTAGCTTTTCACGTTTACGATATGACTGTGACTTCCCGAAACGACAAGGCACATATACGGCGGCTCGAAGCCGCTGTGCGCGAGGTAATTCGCGGCGATATGCCCGCGGATATGATGCACCGGAATAAGCGGCTTATTCAATGAAAACGCAAGTCCCTTGGCGAAATTTACGCCTACTAAAAGCGCTCCGACAAGTCCCGGAGCGAACGAGACCGCTATCGCGTCAACATCGTTTGCGGTAATTCCCGCTTTTTCGAGAGCCTCGTTTACTACTCCGCAGATGCTCTCGCAGTGCCGTCTTGAGGCTATCTCGGGAACAACGCCGCCGTAAAGGCGGTGTTCTTCTATCTGCGTAGCGACGACCGACGAGATCATCTCCCGACCGTCGCGTATGACAGCGGCGGCTGTTTCGTCGCAGGAGCTTTCTATTGCTAAAATATCCATAAAGCGTTATTCCTCTTTTTTGTCACGAGCGAGTGGTTTACCCGTTAAAAACTCTATCGCTTTTTCGGGAGCGTTTTCGGCGTTTTCCGAAAGCGGCTTTCCGACGTTTCGATAATCAAAGCTTCTGCAAAGCTCGTCCAAGCCATCTCTTATCTGAACAAGCCTGTTCTTTGCAAGAGTCTCGGTCGCTTCTTCAAACTGTGAAAGAATTTCCTTTTTGAGAGTCTTCCGCGCTCTGCCGAGCAGTAGGTTGCGGTGGGGAAAGCAGATGTATTCCTGCGCGGAAAACAGCTTTCTGAAGCTCTCGTCCTCTTTATACATTCCGAACATTCCGTGTAAGAAACGGTCGAGGTCGTCGTCTATTCTTGAGCAGATATAGCAGGTTTTTTCAAACAGCTCACTGCGCTCGGCTTTCGCGTTTTTCGCGAACCTGTCGGTCTTTTTGTCAAACGCCTCGTTTTGTATCTCGTCAAGATGCGTGCTTAAAACAAGCGCAAGCGGAAGCCGCGCGCTTGTCTTTAACAGCATATTGTAATGCTCCGCGCAAAAGCCCAGCCTGTTTGTTTCAATGCGGATATCGGGTTCCATCATAGCCGCGCCCGAGATATATTCGCACGAGTTGTCCTCCGAGGCTTTTCGCGCCAAGCAAATAGGACAGCCGCATCTTTGCCCGAAAACGTCGTCTACGCGAATGGTGAGAATGTTTTTTTTCATCTTGAGCGCGCTCCTTTAAACAGAACAAACGAAAAATCTGTGTCGTATTTATGAAAATAACGAGAAAGCACTTGAAATCACAATAAAATTATATTATAATTAAGGTAAATAATCAAGGGGTTTTTGAAAAAAAGTGAAGATTTTAACTGATGTAAAAGAGCTTGATCCCGCAAGGACATTTCTTTGCGGACAGTGCTTCCGCTGGAGTGAAAACAAAGACGGGAGCTTTTCGGGGATCGTCCGAAACCGTAAAATAACCGTAACGCAAAAAGGCGAAAAGGTTGAAATTGACGGTATTCCCGAAGGGGACGGAAATTTCTGGCGGGATTATTTCGACCTTGACGCGGATTACGGAGAATACATAGCGCGTCTGTCCGAGGACGAAACGCTGAAGAAAGCCTGTGAGGCATCAAGGGGAATACGGATTTTGCGGCAGGAGCCGTTTGAAACGCTCTTAAGCTTTATCATCTCGCAGAACAACAACATTCCGCGTATATCGGGAATTATCGCGAGATTTTCCGAACAGTTCGGCGAGAAAATAGGAGATAACGAATACGCGTTTCCGACATCCGAAAAGCTGCGCGGGATAGAGGCGGGAGATCTGGCTCCTCTGAGGGCGGGCTTTCGCGCAAGGTACATAGCCGACGCGGTCGATAAGATAAACAAGGGCGAGATAAATTTCGGGGAGATAGACTCCCTTTCTCTTGACCCCGCCCGTGAAAAGCTGAAAAAAATCGTCGGCGTGGGAGACAAGGTGGCGGACTGCGTGCTGTTGTTCGCGTTTCATAAGACCGACGCTTTCCCGAAAGACGTGTGGATAAAGCGTATAATGAGCGAGCATTTTCCCGACGGACTGCCGAAGTGCGCGGTGGGGATAGAAGGCATAGCCCAGCAGTTTTTGTTTGACTATTTCAGAAATATACAGCCGGCGGAGAAAGATACTGCCGTTAATTGTCAATAATACTTAATAACTATATAAAAGCGGAAAGGAATACAATTATGTTTTGTTCGTATTGCGGAAATAAGCTTTCGGATGACGCGAGATTTTGCAGTTATTGCGGAAAGGGAGTTGTAAACGTAACCAAACCGGTTCAATCTCCCGTAAATCTGCCTGTTTCGGAGGAGCCGCCGGCGGTGCAGTCTGTCGAAACTGTCGCGCCGACCGAAGCTCTGAATGAGATCTATCAAGAGCAGACCGCGGCGGTTGAAACTCAGCCGGAGCCGCCTGTTTACACCGAGCCGACAGCGGAGCAAGCCGACATACAGTCTGACGAAGATACTATTGAACAGCCGATCTCCGTTGACTGGATAACGGCTGACGATACCGGGTCTGACGAAGAGGACTCCGTCAGCGAGGATAATTCTGCTTTCACGCAGGAGACCGAGGAAGCCATTTTACAGGCTAAATCGCCCGAACAGCCCGTCGAGTCTGCGTTTTTGCCGCCGCAGACTCCCGCGCCTCAGCCGGAATTTGCCGCGGCTCAGACGCAGGCTTTCGAACAGCGGACGGCGTTTATCCCTCCTCAGCCGCAATCGGCACAGCAGGCGGAGTTTATCCCTGTTCAGCCGCAGTCTCCCGAAAGGAAGTATACTCTTACTCATCTGCTTATGTGTCTTGCTTCGACGGCAGTTTTCGCGATCGCCGCGGGAGTTTTCGCGGGACTTTATTTCTCCGGGATATAAAGAAAAAACGCTCAAACTGTAGAAATGCTTTGATTACGGATTGTCGATTAGCACAAAAAAGACAAGTTTCTTTTAATCATTTGTACAATTTTCATAAATTCAATTGACAATCGCCTGATAAGATTGTATAATAAGATTAGTTATCTATGCTTAATCTGCATCGGGGGAATATTTATGTTTTGCAGTAACTGCGGTAAAAAGCTGATCGACGGAAGTCTGTTTTGTATAGAATGCGGTACGCCCGCGCCTGTGGGTAGTTTTTCGGGAGCGCCGTCCGCTGCGCAGCAGCCGTCTTCGCCTTCCGTCGGAGATTACGGCAATAACGCCGGAAATTCTTATAACGCCCCCAATGAGACGGACCTGTTCGGAACAAACAGCTTTTCCGAAGAGGCGATATCCGCTTTTTCGGGAGCGATGAACGCCTTTGGCGCGCAGGGTTTTCAGGTGCCCACGGTAGAGGCTGTTGACCTGGCTACGGGCAGAGTTCGTCAGAAAGCTCCCAAAAACAAGGGCGACGATATTCTTGTTGAAAACTTTTCCATGACCGACGGAAAAGCGGACACGGATATTACTTTCCAAAGCCTTCCCGTGGTAGAGGGCTGTTCTATGGACGAGGACGAGAGCAAGGACGTTATTCTCGATCCGTACCGTTTTCTCGGAGACTCAATGGAAGATATGTCCTTGGACGCTGAACCGCCCGAGATGCCGACTGTATCGGCGGCTTCGCAGGATTCGGATAAAGAGCGGACCGAGCCGCTTTCGATAGAGCCTGTTTCATTTTCGGCGCCGCCCGAGAATGATTTCGCGAGGCTCGCGGCCGAGCCGGATATTCAGCCGTCGGTTTCGGCGGAGCCTGTTGTTTCACCACAGCAGAATTACATTCAGCCCGCCGCGGAAGAAAAGCCCGCCGAGCCTGTCGCTGTGACGGTCGTAGAGCAGGTCGCGATGAGCGTCGTAGATCATGTCGCCGTGCCTGTGGTTGAGCCTATCAAGCCGCCCGCGGCTGAACAAATCGCGCCTCCCGTGGCTGAACCGATTGCGGAGCCTGAGGTTGAACCGATCGTTCCGCCTGTGATCGAACAGGTTGAAGAGCCGGTGATAGAACAAGTCGCAGAACCTGTGGTTGAACAGCCGAAAGTTGAGATAAAGCCTACAACATCGCCCGTAGTTGAACCTACGACATCGCCCGTAGTTGAACCTACGACAGCGCCTGTTGTTGAACAACCCAAGGTTGAAATCAAGCCCACGACATCACCCGTTGTCGAATCTACGACAGCGCCTGTTGTTGAGCAACCCAAGGTCGAGATAAAGCCCACGACGTCACCCGTAGTCGAACCTACTACAGCGCCTGTTGTTGAACCGCCTAAAGCGCCCGAGATAAAGCCCACGACATCGCCCGTAGTTGAACCTACTACAGCGCCTGTTGTTGAGCAACCCAAGGTCGAGATAAAGCCCACGACATCACCCGTAGTCGAACCTACGCCAGCGCCTGTGGTTGAACAGCCCAAAGAACCCGAGGAAAAAAAGCCCGAGTACAAACCGTTTGTGCCGCCTAAGGATTTGTCTATCGACCCGCCCATGGCACAACAGCCGTCTCAGCCGAAGGATTACCAGCCGTATATGCCTCCCGCTCCGCAGAAAAAGGGAATACCGGTATGGCTTTTCATCTTAGTTTTGTTGGGTCTTGTCGCGGCGGTGGTAATTATTTTCCTTAACCAATAACATCAACGATGCTCCCCGAAAAGGCGAGCCGCCTTTGGCAATACGTTTCATGTGTGAAACATTGTCAAAGGTTGTTGCTCGAATCGTGCGATACTTCTATATCGCGCGTTCCTTAACTCGGGGAGCATAATTTTGCAACATTTTTTGATTTGAAGTGTATATGAGAGTGAAAGGGCTTAAATCCTGTGAGGCTCTTTCGGTTGCGCAACGAGAAACACGAAGGTGTTTACAGGGGGTATGCAGGTGAGTGATAACGTGTTGATTGCCGAGCTGAAAAGCGGCGGCGAGAGCGTTTTATATAAGATCGTCGACGGATTTTCGGGGTATGTTTTTACGGTTATCCGAAATTTCGCGGGCGGGGCTTTGCCGGCTCAGGACATAGAGGATCTTTGCAGCGACGTGTTTTACAAGCTCTGGCTCCACCGAGAAGATCTCGATGAAAAATTAGGGCTTAAGCCCTATCTCTCGGTCTGCGCGAAAAACGCGGTAAAAAACCGACTGAGACAGCTTAAAAGACCGCTTGACGACATCGACGAAGCGGAGATACCGTCGGAGCTTAGCGTGGAGAAAACCGCGGAGCTTAACGAGATGATGAACTGTATAAGCAACGCTCTTGCGGAATTGTCCGAGGACGAGCGCGAGGTGTTTTTGCGGTACTTCTTCTACGGGGAGAAAACCGCCGATATCGCCCGGGCATTGGCGATAAACGAAAGCACAGCGCGGTCCAAGCTTGTGCGTACCCGAAATAAACTTAAAGACTATCTTAAGCAGAGGGGGTTTGATCATGTTTGAGGAATTTTTTGACAAATGCGAAATACAATATCCCGAAACAGTCACAGCAGAACAGTCGGAAAAGATCAAAGCCTCTCTGCGAAAGATGGTCGGGGAAAATTCACAGACTAAAAAACCCGCAAAGGAGGAAAATATTATGAAAACAAAAACGATACGCACTGTCATTATAGCGGCGGCTGTCGCGGCGCTGGGGGCGGTTGGAGTTGCCGGGGCGGCGAGCATTGTACCGCTTAGCGGCACAACTGTTCCCGAGGATTACAGCGAGAGCGATACGCAGTACGACGAGTCAGACCAAAACAGCATGATAAGCATGGAATACAGCTTATCCGACACCGAAAGACAACAGAGACAGCAGATAATAAAGCAGTTGGAGGAAAAGAATGTCGTAAGCGAGGAGTACTATGAGTATGCGGAGGAATATATTACGTCTTTTATGCCCGGCGCGCTACATTCACCAACCTATGATGACATGGCGGAAATAAACGAGCTGATCGTTACCGAGGCAAAGGGCGTTGATTACAAGGGTTTCATGGAAGAAAAGGGAATAATCCTCAGCCATGAAGAAGCGTCGGGAGCAGGTAGTAGTTGTATGATCCTGCCCGATGGCAACGGCGGCTACAAACACCATAAGCACGATGACGATGGAGGTTACGAGCTTATTGAGGACGAAAAGCTCCTCGCGGCGATCGCCGAGGGAACCGAAAAATACGGCGAGTCCTTTATCATCTGGTACTGATTATTCATGTAAAAATTCTTTTGAATAAAATTTCTGAGGGGAAACTTTCTGTAGAAAGTTTCCCCTCATAGCGTTTTTCGCCGCAGGCGAATAATGCGCCCTTATCA
>JAFLUF010000021.1 GCA_022508925.1 Oscillospiraceae bacterium
CGCCCAGGTGACCTGCCATCTTCTTGCCCTTGAAGATTCTCGAAGGGCTGGAGCACGCGCCCATAGAGCCTGCCTCACGCGCAACGGGACCCGTACCGTGAGACTCTCTGAGTCTGTGCTGGTTGTGACGCTTGATAGCGCCGGCATAGCCCTTACCCTTGGAGGTGCCTACAACGTCGATAACGTCGCCCTCCGCGAAAACGTCTGCCTTGATGATGTCGCCCGTGTTAAGAGCGGAAGTATCCTCAAAGCGGAACTCCTTAAGGGTCTTTTTGAACGCAACGTCGTTCTTCTTGAAATGACCCTGCGTAGGTCTGTTGACGTGCTTTGCGGAAACGTCGCCAAAGCCAAGCTGAACAGCCTCGTAGCCGTCATTTTCGGTTGTTTTCTTCTGCACTACGACACAGGGACCCGCCTCGATAACGGTAACGGGAACAACCTTTCCTGCCTCGTCGAAGATCTGCGTCATGCCGATCTTCTTGCCGATGATAGCCTTTTTCATCAGCCAAATCCTCCTTTTCGGTTATTGGTTGAACTTTCGTCCAACATGACCGCGCGCCCTAAACGAAATAAACGGCGCTCGGTTAGCGGTTGAAGAGCTTTCGCCCCTCAACATAACTTAAAATCAAAGCTCGGAAGTCGGGTTAAAACTTCTCGCCCCGATCTTAAATGTCCATTGATATCTCAACGCCCGCGGGAAGCTCTAAGCTCTGGAGCGCCTCGATAGTTTTCTGAGAAGGACGGATCACGTCGATAAGGCGCTTGTGAGTTCTCTGCTCGAACTGCTCGCGCGAATCCTTATACTTATGAACCGCCCTCAGTATGGTTATCACCTGCTTGTCCGTAGGAAGCGGAATAGGACCCGCAACTCTTGCGCCGCTTCTCTTCGCGGCGTCTACGATCTTAGCGGCAGCGGCGTCTACAATACCGTGCTCATAACCCTTTACCTTGATTCTTACCTTTTCAGATGCCATGATTTTTCAACCTTTCTGTATGAATGTCGGCGAAAGCTGATTTTGTAAAATCCACTCTTCCGTGTGTTTCATGCCGTAACCGATAAATTACAGCCAAAGACCGTCGCGGGATGAGTTAGTTATCTGCGCGGCAGACACTTTAACATGACCCTGCTGTCCTTGACACGAAAAGCTTCTTTTCGCCCGGATCCCGTCCGGACTTCTCCGCCGCAGTTCCCACGTCAGAGCGTGCAATCTGCGGTTTCATCGCCTTAAATTTACGGCTTTTTCACAGTGCCGCAGATAATATTCTACCACAATTCTCCTTTATTTTCAAGAGATTAGATAAATTTTTTTGATAAAATAAGCAGAGAATTTTCTTTGTTTTTTCAGGCAAGTTTTGTGTAAAATCAACAAAAACGCAAAAAATCAGCAATTTTCTGCTTTTTATACCATTATAATATAGGCAGACAAAAAACGGTCTTTCCAAGCAGCGGTCAAAATCCGTTTATCGCGTCGGAAATAACCTCCGCCCACTGCTCCGCGATGATATCTATGTCAGCGGCGGTAACGAGAAAATTTCCCGTGTGTTTTTTTGTAAGGGAAGAAAGCGCGGTCATTGTCGGAACACCCACCGCGACCGTCGGTATCCTCAGAAAGCCTCGCGATATCTCCCCGCAATCACTTCCCGCGCCCGAGCCAAGCACAAATCCCGTATCGCTGAGCTGAACGGTTTTGCCTATTCTGCGCGGATTTTCACAGGCAAGCGCGTCTATGGCTATAACGCAGTCCGCGGAAATTTCGTTTGCCACCGTCTTTACGAGTCTTGCCGTGTCTATTCCCGTTCTTGCCGCAACGTCGGTCTCTATCGCCGAAACGGAATACCTTCGGTCTTTCCTCGGAACGACCTTCCTTGCGCAAAGCGCCCCAAGGCTGTCATGAGTAACATCGGGGTTTCCAAGCCCCGCAATGAAAATTCTCCCGCTTTTACAGATCAGTTCCCTCATTGCCTTTTCCAAGATCAGCGTCATCTGCGGCGTATCAGGCTCTCCCTCGAGTGTTATATAACGCCCCGCGGGCTTTCCTATTTTCTTTGCGTCAGGCTCGTCCAGAACAACGTCAGTTATTTTTATTCCCGCGGTGATACGCTTTTTTACTGTCGCGCCGTCTGCCTTTGTAAGAATTTTTGTTGCCTCAACGGCAAGACCGAGATCATTCATAATTTTCTCCTTATTTGGGTTTTTAATTATTTTTTTCATATTTTTTGAAAAAATGCTTGCAATTTTTAAACAAGTGTGTTATAATATACATTACTGTGAGATTTAAACGGACAAATCCGTTTCCTTTACATTAACTCGGGAGGTGAAAAAAATGCCGAATATCAAATCCGCAAAGAAGAGAGTTCTTACTTCCAAGGCGAGAACCGAAGCCAACAAGGCTGCAAAGTCCGCGCTTCGTACCGCTATCAAAAAGGCGCGCGCCGACGGAGCCGATGCTGATACAATAAAGGCGGCGAGCATTTCTGTTGACAAGGCCGCGGGCAAGGGTCTTATTCACAAGAACAAGGCTGCTCGTCTTAAGTCGCAGCTTGCAAAGAAAGCCAATGCGTAATAATTTATTCGCCCGCGGTAACAAAAACTGCGGGCGATTGTTTTTCAGGAGAATTTTATGATTGAAGCCGAAAGAGAAATAACCGATATCGACGCGCTTGACGAGGTATTGAAAAAAGCCGAGGTCTGCCGTATCGCGCTTATCGACGAAAACGGCTATCCGTATATAATTCCCATGTTTTTCGGATATTCGCTCGGAGAGGGCGCGCTCGAGCTGTATTTTCGCTGTGAGGAAAAGGGCAGGAAGTTTGACCTGCTGAAGAAAAACAACAGCGCCGGCTTTGAGATAGAGGACATAGGCGAGTTTTTTCCAAGTGACAATCCCGCCGAGTTTACCGCCGAATACCGCTGTATAACAGGCACGGGGGTTATTGAAAGTATAACGGGGATAGAAAAAATAACGGGGCTTAACCTTATAATGAAAAAATACATCTCCTCCGAGCACGAGCATAATATTTCCGAGCAAACGCTTAATTCACTCGCGGTGTTAAAGCTTACGGCTTCGGAGTTCTGCTGCGTCGAGCATACGGGAGAAAAGCAGGAATAACAAAGTGTATTTACTTTCGGGAGTAAACTATGCGCATAGATAATCAAGAGCTTCTAAAACAGCTAAAAGAATGGTCGGACAGCGGCGAAAACGCGAAAATCGTTTCCGCCGCGCGCTTGCTGCCCAAAAATGAACTTTGCGACGAAGCGCTTACTATTCTTGCCGACGCTTATATTGAGGAAAAGGATTATAAAGGCGCGATAGGCATTCTCGAAAGCCAGCGCCAGCGACTCGACGGCGACTATCACTGGCATTTCCGCATGGGAATGGCGCTGTATTTCGCTTCGCTCGACGCGGGATTTGAAAACGACGAGGACCTCCGGCACGATATTCTCGAGCGCGCGCAGGTCTCTTTCGCGAGGTGCATGAACTTAAATCCACCGGAAAACGTCCTCAATGAAGCGGGAAATTTCATGGACCGCATCGACGATGAGTTCAGCGAGTTTGACGACGAGGACGACATCGACGAAGATGAATGCGAGATGTACGACGAGGAGGAACTCGACGCTGTCGAAGATCATATCGAGGAATATTTCGGCGAGTTTCCGACAATTTTCCACGAGATAAAGTCGCCCGACATACACTGCGATATCTATATCGTGCCTCCCACGGAAAAGCGCGATTATTACACTCTTATCACCGTAGGAATGGGCGCGCATATCATGGATATCCCCGAGGGACTTGACGCGGAGGAGCTTGGCCGCGCGGAGCTTATGATCTGCCTTCCGAAAAGCTGGAAGATAGGCGAAAGCTCTCCCGAGTGGTTCTGGCCTATCTCGCTTTTGAAAAATTTAGCGAGACTTCCGATAAACTGCGAAACGTGGCTGGGCTGGGGACATTCTATCGACAATAAGGATCCCTTTGCCAACAACACAAAGCTTTGCGGCTCTCTGCTTATTTACCCCGAGGACGTCGAGTCGGGCGCGGATACCTGTCTGCTTCCAAACGGCGACTCGGTAAATTTCCTCGAGCTTGTCCCGCTTTACCGCGAGGAAATGGATTTTAAGATCGACAACGACACCCATGAGCTTTTGGAAAGAATGAACGGCGTTTCGCATATCCTTGATATAAACCGCGAAAACTCGTGCAGGGATTATACAAAGCGCGGGCTTATCGACGCGGCGTATACGCATTATGATAAAATAATCGACAAAAAGCTTCCGCTTGATATAATAAACGGCTGTAACCATATCGCGGTTTTTCTCCGCTGGTGTATCGAGCACGATCTGCACAACAGGTTTTTCTTTGAAAAATTCCCCGGAGTTGTCGAAAACGTAAAAAGCGGAAAGAATACCGACCTGCGCAAATTTCTGATGGACTGCACCCACGGAGAGCTGAACTCGAGGACCTTCAGCTATCTCGGCTATATGTTTACCCGCAGATACTACGATTTTCACAACAGCTTTGACGACTGCTTCTTTCCCGCGGACGTAGACAGCTGCGCGGAGGACTATTTCGGAACGGAAAAGTATAACTCTGAGGAGTTTCAGGACGAGGCATATCTTTTCGTGCCGTTTGACGAGGATTATTATAAAAAACTGTCCGTGTACATCAGCCGCGCTTATGACATTTTTTTGCCCGAATATCTCGACTACAATTTCAACGCTCAGCTCCCTCTCGTTAAAAAAGCGGCGGCGCTTCTTGACTGTGACTGCGTTTTCTCGAAAGACCAGCGCGAGGTCAGGGAAAAAATAAAAAGCGCTCTCGAAGAATATAAAGAGGGCGACGAGCTTCCGCTTTTGCTTGTCATTGACAACCTCGACGAGCTTTCACAAAAGCCCGAGGATAACGCCGAAGAGCTTTTGCGCGTTCTCTATGACTGCGACGAGCCGTTTATGTTCACAACAGTTATAGCCAAAACTTCTGATGGTTTTTTAAACAAATTCGACGTAAAAAACCCTGTTGTTTTAAAATCCGACGCCATAAAAGAAACAGGCGACGCTCTTGAAAAACATTTCGGGATAAGACCCGCCGTGCTTGAGATATCCGATGATGTGACCAGCCTCATTCTTCCGCAAAAAGACGGAGAATACCTCTTATTCAAAGGAGAATAGTATGACAGACAGGGAAGAATTCATCTCAATTTTCAACGAGAAGATAAAGCGCGAGGGCGCCGAAAAGCTGCTTGACTTTCTCGAAAACAAGAGCGATTTCTTTACGGCTCCCGCGTCAACGCGATTTCACAACGCCTTTGAGGGCGGACTTCTGCGCCATTCGCTGAATGTGTACAAGTGCCTTGTGGATTATCTCGAAAGACCGAGAGTAAAGGAGACCTACAAGCTGAGCGTAAGCGAGGAATCCGCCGCGGTCGCGGCGCTTTTGCACGACGTCTGCAAGGTAAATATCTACAACATCTCCTACCGAAACACGAAAAACGAAAAAACGGGTCAATGGGAAAAGACGCCCTATTATTCCATTGACGACAAACTTCCATACGGTCACGGAGAAAAAAGCGTTTACATGATAAGCGGCTTTATGCGGCTTTCACGAGAGGAAGCCATGGCGATACGCTGGCACATGGGCTTTTCCGGTATAGAGGACAAAAACACTATCGGCAGGGCGCTTGAAATGTATCCGCTGGCGTTCGCGCTTTCGGTCGCGGATATGGAGGCGAGTTACTTTTTAGAAGGCAGCGAAAACTGAAATAAATCGGCAAAAACAACGTTATAGCGAAGCATGAATCTTGAAATTCAAATTTAGATAGGAGTTTTAATATGAAAGGCTTTGACGGATTTTACAAGGGCGTAAACTTCGGCGGCTGGCTGTCGCAGTGCGACTACTCGAAAGAACGGCTCGACAATTTCATAACCGAAGCCGATTTCGAACGCGTCTCGCACTGGGGGATAGACCATGTGCGCGTTCCTGTAGACTACAACGTCATTCAGACCGAGGACGGAGAATACATAGAAAGCGGCTTTAAGTATGTCGAAAACGCGATCCTTTGGTGTAAAAAATACGGGCTGAATATGGTTTTAGACCTGCACAAGACCTGCGGCTTTGTTTTTGATGACCCCGATTATGTCGGTTTTTTCGACGACGAAAAGCTTCAGCGTCGTTTTTGTGAGCTTTGGGGAGAAATAACCAAGCGCTTCGGAAAATACTCGGATATGCTCGCGTTTGAGCTGTTGAACGAAGTGACCGACCCCAAGTTCAACAAGGTCTGGAACAAAGTCGCAAAGGAAGCGATTGCCGAGATACGCAAAACCTGTCCCGATATAAAGATACTGCTCGGCGGCTATCACAACTGCGCGATAGAGGCGATATTCGACCTCGACCTGCCGACTGACAAAAATGTTGTTTTCAACTTCCACTGCTACGAGCCGATAATTTTCACTCACCAAGGCGCGTATTGGGTAGACGGAATGAAAAGCGATTTCAGGATATCCTATCCCAAGCCAGCGAATATTTACACCGAGGAAACTAAAAAGATCGCGGCGCATCTTACTCCCGAGCTTGAAAGCTTCGGCGATAATGAGATCGATCACACGTTTTTTGTAAACAGCTTCAAGCCCGTTGCCGAGTATTGCGAAAAGCACGATATAGCGCTGTACTGCGGAGAATACGGCTTTATCGACCTCGCCGAGAAAAACAGCGGACTGCGCTGGCTAAAGGATATAAACAAGGCGTTTGAAGAACTTAATATCGGCAGAGCGATCTGGAGCTATAAGGAAATGGATTTCGGGCTTATTGACGAACACAACAAGGGTATTATTGACGAAATAATCAAGTATCTGTAAGACAAATCGGAATTTGCGGAGAGGATTCGGACATGGCGGTCTCAAACATTAAAGTTGCTTTCCCGTGTGACATCAAAAAAGTATGGGAAACGGTAACTTCTCTTGAAAACTACGCGTGGCGCGGTGATTTAAGCAAAATTGAAATTGTGAGCGGCAAGCAATTTGTTGAATTCACAAAAGAGGGATACGCCACAACTTTTACGATTACTGTTATGGAACCGTATCAACGCTATGAGTTTGATATGGAAAACGATAATATCAAAGGACATTGGGTCGGTGTATTTTCTCAAAAAGGCGAGCAAACCGAAATTGATTTTACAGAAGATGTCACCGCAAAGAAGCTTTTTATGAAACCGTTTGTTAAAGCATATTTGAAAAAGCAGCAAACGCAGTATATTTCAGATTTGAAAAAAGCCTTGCTTTGAGAAATTTTGATTTACTGCATATTGAACAAAACCGAAGAGTCTCCTCTTCGGTTTTGTTTTTTTATCCTCTGATTCTCTTATCCTCTGAGCGCCTCCGCGGGGTTAAGTCCTGCCGCCTTAAGCGCGGGGTAAACTCCGAAAACCGTTCCCACTCCGATGGTCGCCGCTATGGAAATAACGAGATATGCGGAATCAATCATAAACGGGACTTTAAGCACGGTACATCCCGCAAACGCGACGAGTATCCCCGCGGCTATCCCCGCCGCCCCTCCGATAAGCGACAGCGAAACGCTCTGCATAAGAAACTCCGCGCAGATGTCGCGCTTTTTCGCGCCCGTAGCTTTCTTTATGCCTATCTCGCGCGTTCTCTCGCTTACGCTCATCATCATTGTCGTCATAACGGAAATACCCGAAACGAAAAGCGATATCCCCGCTACAAGCGATAACGCTAAGGTCACTATCGACATTATCTCCTCTAAGCTTTCCTTCTGCGACAAAAGGTTGTTGCAGATATACCCGTCGTTAAGACCGTTTATAGCGTTCAGCTTGTTTACGACCTTTTCGACTATCCTCCCGTCGGCGTTTATATCCGATATCTTCACGGCGATCTTATCGTAGGTCGTTCTTCCGCAAAGGCTCTGCATTGTCGAAATCGGAATGTACATAAATCCCGGCACGACTCCGGACATCATTCCCTGAACTGCCGATAAGCCCGACTTAGCCACTCCGACGATCTCAAACTCGTGAAACCTCGAGCCTAAAAACAGCGTCAGCTTTTTTCCGACTACGTTTCTTCTTCCGTAGGTATCAAGCGCGAACTGCTCGTCTATCACGCATACCTTCGCCCGCGCGGCGTCGTCGGCGTTTGTGATAAGTCTTCCGTGCTCCGCAAAAAGCGAAATAAGCCTGTCCGCCGAGCTGTCTACTCCCCACAGCCAGCAGTCGAGCCTGTTTCCGAGCATTTTCGCTTCGGTTATGCTTGACATAAGCGGCATAGCGTCGCTTACTCCTTCTACCGTTCTTACCGCGCTTACGTCGCTGTCCGTAAGAGTTACGGAAACCGTATTGTCCGCCGCCTGTACAAGCAGAGTATCAACGCCCATCGATATCATCGCCGAGCTTACCTGCTGCGTTCCTATCGACCCCACCGCCGAGATAAGGACCACCGAAAACACTCCCACAGCTATCCCGCTCATTGTCAGAAACGTGCGGGCTTTTGCGAAAAGCAGGCTCTTTATTGACTTCAAAAACATTTTTTCACCTTATTTTGAAATTCGCGCATTAATATTATGTGGTATTGCCTTAGCTGCTGTCCTTTATCCTGATATATTTCTGCTCGGCTACTTCTTTCGGAGCTTTAAAAACGATATCTCCCGCGGACAATCCCTCGCAGACCTCTGTTCCGTCCGAAAACTCTTTCCCCGTCACAATATTCCTTCGGACAGCCGCGCCGTTTTCATAAACATAAACGTATTCGCTTATATCGTCCTGCTCGATTGCCGAATACGGAGTTATCAGAATATCATACGGCTCGGAAAGTTCTATCTCGACTTCGGCGGAAAATCCCGATTTAAGCCGTTCGTCGCCGGTGTTTTCGGGTGTTATCAGTATATCCACCACCGTCTCAAGCACAGTCCCGCTGTACTGATTTCTCGCGGTTTCGGAAATTTCCGAGACTGTCCCGAAAATTTTCTCGCCGGGATATGCCGAAAGCTCGATATACGCGGGTTGTCCGGGCTTTACCTTCGCTATGTCAAGCTCGCTTATCGCCGCCGACACCGCTATGCTGTCGTTGTCAGCGATGACCGCGATGTTCTCCCCGTTTAAAACCGCCTGACCCGCGCGGCTCACCGAAATTACACGCCCCGCGCTGTCAGCCGCGACGGCTTCGGGTATCAGCGCCGCTACCGCCTGCAAGTCTGTCGCCGCGGCATTCAGGGCGTTTATCTGCGAAAGACTCATCACAAGCGCCGTAGAGCTTTCCCTGTCGATCTTCGCTATGATATCCCCCGCTTCGACATGATCTCCCTCCGAAACGCACGCCTCTTTTATCACCACGGGCAAAGAACAGCTTACAGCGCTCTGCCCTGCATATCTCACCTTGCCGCTTCCGCTTATTTTTTCCGAATAGCTTCTTACACTCGGCGAAAAGGTCTCGCAAACGGGAGCCATGCTTTCCACCGCCGCGGGTACTGCTCCCGCAAAAGCCGCCAAAGCCGCTACAACAACCGCCGCGGCAATAAATTTCTTCATTTCAAACTCATTTCCCTTCAGCAATTTCAACGTCACTCAATAAGTTATTTTTGTACATTTGAGTAAAAATATTCCCGTGAATTTTTACATTGAAATAATCTCGCCGAAAACCATACCAAGACACCGCCAGAAATCCAGTCTCGGTATATCCTCGTTCGCGATTATGTCCGAACGGAAGACCGGTTCTCCGTCAAGAGTCACCAGATACTCTCCCAGAAACTGACCCCTTTCGACAGGCGCCTCGACCTCTTCGACAAAGGTATATTCATATTCCACTCTGCCCGCGCTTCCCTTTTTGATGATACATTCCACTCCCTGCTGTTCGATAATGGGAACTATCTCCGTCTGCGCTCCTCTCACGACCTTTATCGGTAAAAGCTTTGAAAATTCCTGTTCGGGCGTAAATTTCTGATAATTGTCAAAGCCGTAATCCAACAACTCCTCGCACCTGTCAAACCGCTCGTCGTCGCTTTTACAGCCGAGAGCTACCGCCACAAACTTCATATCCTTTCTCTCCGCGCAGACCGTCAGACAATATCCCGCGCCGTCGGTAGTACCGGTTTTTCCGCCGACAATACCGTTGTAATACCTTACAAGCTTGTTGGTGTTTACAAGCTGTGTCTCTCCTCCGCGCAGATAATCCAGCCAGATAAGCCAGTAGCTTCTTAAAACCTCATATTCCATAAGCTTCGCCGTCAATACCGCGATATCCCTCGCCGTGGAATAATGCCCGTTTTCATCATAGCCTACGCAGTTTGTATAACGCGTGTTTTTAAGCCCCAGCTCTTTCGTGCGGACGTTCATCATCTTTACAAACGCCGCCTCGCTTCCCGCTAAATGCTCCGCAAGCGCGATGCAGGCGTCGTTCGCCGAGCTTACGACAACCGCTTCTATAAGCTCGGCGGCTGACATTTCCTCTCCCGCCTCAAGCCAGATGACTGAGCCTTCCGCACCAAAGGCGTTTGTCGAAGCCCTCACTTTTTCGTCAAGCGACATCTCCCCGCTTTGTATCGCCTCGGCTATAAGCAGCAGAGTCATTGTTTTTGTAACAGACGCCATGGCGAGCTTTTTGTCGGGATTTTTTGAATAAAGGACCTGTCCCGTTTCCGCCTCAAAAAGAATTTCCGCCTCAGAGCCTTCCTGCCCTTCGGCTTTCGCGGCGCCGGTCGGAAACAACGGTAAAACCGCCACAACTAAACTTATCATAAAGCACATCAGTTTTTTCATACAGCACCCCTATTGTAATTCGTAATTCATAATGCGTAATTCAAAAGTATTATAATTGCGAAACTTGCTTGGATAGAATAATTACGCATTACGAATTAAGCATTGCGCATTATAAAAAATTATTCCCTAAAATGATTTATATATGCCTTGTCTGTTGATTATGCCTATTGCATTTATGGGAAAACTGTGATATAATAAAATAAAATAAGTCTCAAATGTTTTACAGATCATAGTAAGGAGCAGTTATGAACAATCCCGATTATAACCAAAACGACCGTCAGCAGAGCACGGTCTCAAAAGGCGAAATGTTCGTCGGTCTCAATTTGCTCAGCAAGATCGGCGTGATTTTCATTATTATCGGCGTAATAGCGTTTTCCGCGGCTTCCGCGGGATATCTTCACGACTTTGTGAGAATGGCGCTTGTCATCGCCGTCGGAGCTATCATGCTTATTTCGGGAGAGATATTCTACCGCAAAAAATCGGTCGTTTTCGCAAACGCTCTTATTTACGGCGGCGTGATAGAGCTGTCTATTTCCGTGCTTATCGGAAGATACGGCCTTGAGGTGTTCGGTTCCGAGGCTGTGCACATCGTCGGACTTGTCGCGGCGGTCATCGGATTTTTACTTTCGGCGCGTTATAAGTCCCAGCCGCTCGCCATCGTAACGCTGAGTTTTTCCGCGCTCCCGCTGTTGTCTGCCTCGTTCAGCGCCGACAATTCCGCGGCGTCGGCGTTTATCTGCGCCGGCTGTGTTATCGTAACGCACGCCATAGCGGCGGTCTTTGCGTACCGAAACAGCTATACGGCGCTTAATATCACGGGCTGCTGTCTTGTCTGCTTTGAGGCGCTGTACCTTTATCCGATGTGTCTGCTTGTTATCGAAGGCTCCGATATATCCCCGTTTTTGGCGATAGTTTTTGTTTTCTGCTCGGGAATTCTTTATATAAGCGGTGCGCTTTTGGAGTGCGCCCACAGCGACGGGCTTATGTCCGCCTCGGAGATCACCGTCCTTATTCTGTCGCAAAGCTTTCTGATATTCTTTGCGGATATCAGCCTTTACATTGCGATAGGAAAAACCGCCGCGCTTATCGCTATGATAGTAATTGCCCTTATATATCTGATATGCGCGATAGGCTATTCGCTCAAGTTTTCCACAAGATGTACCGTTTCAAACATTTTCATAAATATGCTTATCGCCGTGGCTTCGTTTTCAATTATCACGCTCGTAAGCGGCTCGGCGAATTACTACGCTATCCACGGTCTGGCGGCGGCAATTCTCATTGTCGGAGTTATCATCGAAAGAAAGCTGCTTAAGATCTGGGGATATGTTCTGCTTGGAGTGGCGGAATTTGATTTTATCGTCCAGGCTTTCAGAGTAAATATCATGTTCCGCGAGGAAAAGCTTTCTTCGGAGATCATTCCGCTTTGTCTGGTAAATGTGGTTTTGTGGTTTGGGATAATGGTGTTCTATATAATAAGGAACAAAAGCGAAAGCGTCGTTTTCAGGCTTTATTCCTGTCTCGCGTTTTTAAACGCGGGAATAATCGGAAGCAGTCTTTTGCTTAACGACCTCGGAGGCGCCCTCGGCCGCTCGGGAATGAAAGACGGCTTTTGCATGATTGTTACAACGCTTCTCACCGCCTGCCTTTGGATGATCTTAGGATTGATTTCGGGAAAGCTTAAGTTTCTCGGCGGCGCGGGTATGCCGACGTCGCTGTCATTTTACGGGATAGGGCTTATGTTCCTCGGTTTTGAAAACATTCTCCGCTTTTCCGCAAACGCAAGCGACGTAACTATCGACGGGCTTCTGGTAGCGATAACGGTGATTGTAAACCTTATCTCCGTGCTTACAGTCCTGGATATAACAATGCAGATAACAAACAAAGCGCCGAAGTTCGCGAAAGCGGTGGGGCTTATCGTTTCGTCCTATGGCGTTATCACGCTTACGTCGCTTCTCGGAACAAATAACTTCGTAAGGTTTACAAGCTATATAATCAGCATAATTTATATCATAACGGCGGCGCTCTGGATATTTATAGGCTTTAAAAAGGAAAACAAGCTTCTGCGCTGTTTCGGGCTAGCGCTGTCTCTCCTGGTCTCGGCAAAGCTGTTTTTATTCGATTTTTACGAGGCAAACGATATGATAAGGACGCTGTTGTTTATCGGCTTCGGCATAGCGCTTCTCGGGATATGCTTCGGTTATGGCATCGCCGAAAAGAAGCTGAAACAAAACAGTCAAAAATAGGGCTTGACTAATTGGGTATTTTATGATATAATGATTAAATGCAGATTTATAAAAACAAGAATTTGAAAAATCATCTGAAACGGAGTGAAAATATTTGAAAAGCAGGATCACAAAGCCCGTATTTTTTATTATGTTGATTCTCATTGTCGCGTTTACATTGCTTTCCACAATGGGTATAAAATCCTATTACGGCGATATAAAGCAGAATTATATCTGGGGAATTGACGATATACGCTGGGGAATCGACATCCGAGGCGGCGTAAACGTAACGTTCGGCGTTCCGAAGGATTATTCGGACAATAACCCCGTGACCGAGGATGCTTTAAACTCGGCAAAGTCGATCATCGAAATGCGTCTTATCAATAAGAACATAAACGACTACGAGGTTTATGTCGACGCCGCGACAAACGGCATAATAGTTCAGTTTCCGTGGCAGAGCGGCGACAACACCTTCGACCCGCAGAAGGCGGTAGAGGAGATCGGCGAGACCGCGCTTCTCACTTTCCGTGAAAAGCACGAGGTCGACAGCGACGGACTTCCCACGGGAGAAACCACGTCGGTCATTCTCACCGGCTCGGACGTAGAAAGCGCAACGGCTGGTTATGACAGCAAGGACGACGAGTATATCGTTCAGCTCAAGTTTAAGGAAAGCGGAAAGCAGAAGTTTGCGGCGGCTACCGAAAAGCTCAAGGGAGACATTATTTCCATCTGGATGGACGATGTCTGCATCTCTTATCCGAAGGTAAACTCTGTGATCACAAACGGAGAAGCTATAATTTCCGGCTCATTTACGGCTGACGAGGCGACCGATCTCGCGAACAAAATAAACGGCGGCGCGCTTCCGTTTAAGCTCGAGGTAGAAAGTCTCTCGACAATTTCGCCTATCCTCGGCATCGGCGCGAGAGACGCAATGGCTCTTGCGGGACTTATCGCGTTTGTTCTCATCGCGATATTCATGATAATATACTACCGTCTGCCCGGCGTTGTCGCGGTCATCGCGCTTACGGGACAGGTTGCGGGAATGTTTGCGGCGATCACGGGCTTTTTCGGATTTAACGACGCCTCTTCGCTTACGCTCCCGGGTATAGCGGGTATTATCCTTTCGATAGGTATGGGCGTTGACGCAAACGTAATCTCCGCCGAGCGCATAAAGGAAGAGATAAAAGCGGGAAGAACCATTGACGGCGCGCTTAGAAACGGATTTTCGCGCGGTTTTACGGCAATTCTCGACTCAAACCTCACGGTAATAATCGTCGCGGTCATTCTTATGGCTGTGTTCGGAACGTGGTTCGGAGCGTCTACGGAGGGCACTATCTACTCGTTCGGCTATACGCTGCTTGCGGGAGTTATCATGAACTTCATCATGGCGTGCTGGGCAACGAGACTTATGACCATTTCGCTCTCGAAGTTCAAGTGCTTCAGAAAGCCCGGCTTCTACGGCGTTTCCAAAAAGGAGCTTCCGACGGATACGGATATCGAAAAGGGCAAGGATACTGTTCATAACATCGAGGTCAAGACAAGATTAGACGCTGACTTTGTAAGCAAGCGCAAGGTTTATGTTATTATCTCATCAGTTGCGATAGCGCTTACAGTTATATTCACTTTCGTCCTCGGAGTAAACGTGGATATCCGCTTTAAGGGCGGTACGATAATCACCTATTCCTATGAGGGCACAGTCGATACAAACGCGATAAAGTCTGCCGTTGAGTCTCTCGGAACTCCCCGCGCGACGGTTACAACGGGAACAAGCTTTACCGACAGCCTGAACACTATCGTGGTTTCATTCGCGGCGGACGAAAAAATGGACGACGTGATGCTTCAGAAAGTCTCCGAAAAGCTTATTGAGGAATATCCCGATAACAATATAATCAATCTCGATACGACCAACGTTTCCGCTTCCGCAGGCTCGCAGTTCTTTATAAGCTGTCTTATCGCGGTAGTTGTGGCGTTTGTGCTGCTGGTCGTTTACATCGCGTTCAGATTCAGAAAGATAGGCGGCTGGAGCGCGGGTATCATCGCTATCATCTGCCTTGTACACGACGTTCTTATGACCTACGCGGTATATGTGTTTGCCGGAATGTCGCTCGATTCAAACTTTATGGCGGTTATACTTACGCTGCTCGGATATTCGATAAACAACACGATCATCGTTTACGACCGTCTGCGTGAAAACCGCGCAAAGCACGGCGGAAGGCTCAGTGACCGCGAGCTTGTAAACCTCTCGGTAAACCAGATGCTCAGCCGCTCGATAATCACGACGGCGACAACAGTTACCGCAATGCTCTCTATTTCCATAGTCTGCGCGGTTATGGGCGTTACCTCCATTCTCACGTTTGCTATCCCGCTTGCGTTCGGTATGCTCGTAGGATTTTATTCCTCACTCTGCCTTGCGGGTCCGCTGTGGATATGGTGGCAGGAGCGCAAGCCCGGTAAAAAAAGCAGCGCTGCAAAAGCGGCAAAGGCTGACAACTGATATGATGTAAAAGCTCTCCGCGTTTTAGCGGAGAGTTTTTACTTGTAGGCAGACTCATGTAACGCCCGCTATTTTTATAGGAGGAACATAATGATAAAGATCAGAGTAATGAATATCGAAGATTATAACGGCGTGTATGATCTGTGGATAAACACTCCCGGAATGGGACTTAACACTACCGATGACAGTAAAGAGGGAATTGAGAAATACTTGAAACGCAATCCCACAACCTGCTTTGTCGCCGAGGAAAACGGGAAAATAATCGGAGTAATCTTATCGGGACACGACGGACGCAGAGGCTTTATTCATCATACGGCGGTATCTGTCGAATACAGAAACCGGGGAATAGCCACAAAGCTTGTGGAAAACGCTATGAACGCCTTGGATAAAGAGGGTATAAACAAAGTCGCGCTGGTCGCTTTTGAAAAAAACACCGTGGGCAACGGATTCTGGGAAAGCGTCGGATTTACTGTCAGAGACGATCTGATATACCGTAATAAAAATATCCGCGAGCTTGAAAGGATTGATACCTGAATTATTTTTACCGCCCCGAAATTGTTTCGAGGCGGCTTTTTTGTTGTAAATAGTACTTGAAAATCCCGCTGTAAAATGGTATAATTAGATGTATGTGCAAATTCTGAAAAGTGAGGTCGTATAAATGAAATTAGGAATGGTAGGTCTGCCGAATGTCGGCAAAAGCACGCTTTTTAACGCTCTTACAAACGCGGGCGCTCAGTCCGCAAATTATCCATTCTGCACGATAGAGCCGAATGTCGGCATAGTAAGCGTCCCCGACGAGCGACTCGATAAGCTCGCCGAGATATATCACCCCGAAAAGTTCACTCCCGCGACTTTAGAGTTTGTGGACATCGCGGGACTTGTTAAAGGCGCCTCAAAGGGCGAGGGTCTCGGAAACAAGTTTTTGTCGAATATCCGCGAGGTCGACGCGATAGTTCATGTTGTACGCTGCTTTGAGGACGACAACATAATCCACGTTGACGGAAAGATCGGCGCGGCAAGGGATATTGAGACCATAAATCTCGAGCTTATTTTCTCCGACCTTGAAATTCTCGACAGAAGGATAGACCGCGCGAAAAAGGCGGTAAAGGGCGATAAATCCCTGCAAAAAGAGGTCGATTTTTTCGAGAGCTTAAAGTCTCACCTCGAAAACGGAAAGTCCGCGAGAAGCTATGACTTTTCCGACGAAGAGCGCGAGATGCTGCATGATACTCCGCTTTTATCAAACAAGCCCGTTATCTACGCGGCAAATCTGTCCGAAAAGGATTTCTCAAACGGCGTTGAAAACAACGAGCAGTATAAGGCTGTCGAGCAGATAGCAAAAGAAGAACACGCCGAGGTCCTGCCTATCTGCGCGCAGATAGAAGCGGAAATGGCAGACCTGCCCGATGAGGAAAAGGAGCTGTTTTTAGCGGACATGAACCTCGAAAGCTCGGGACTCGCGCGTATAATCAAGACGGGCTACAGACTTTTAGGACTTATTTCTTTCCTTACGGCGGGCACTCCCGAGGTTCGCGCGTGGACAATAACTAAAGGCACAAAAGCCCCTCAGGCGGCGGGAAAAATACACACAGACTTTGAAAAGGGATTTATACGCGCTGAGATCGTCAGCTTTGACGACCTGATAAGCTGCGGGTCTATGGCAAACGCAAAGGAAAAGGGTCTTGTGCGGCTCGAGGGCAAGGACTATGTCATGCAGGACGGAGATGTTACGCTGTTCCGTTTTAACATTTGATAATATCTGGACGGTAAAAAATCTAGTTTCAGACTGTCGAGAAGCCCCCAGATGCGCGAAAGCCGTGCCACGGCTAACCATATGGTTGCCGCGGCACGGCTGACAAAGCAGATGGGAGGTTATCGGCAGTCTGAATTCCGAGGTGTTTAATTGAAAAAGGTAATACGCTGTAAAAATTTAAATAACAGAAAGATCATAGCTCTTCTGATAGTACAGGTTTTTCTGGGAGTAGCGCCCATTCTTCTGCTTGCCGCGTTTGTCGGATTTTCCCTGTACGACGACAAGATCCTTGCGATAGTCGTTATTGTGCTGATTTTCCTGTGCAACGTAGGGTATATGATAACCGCGAGACGCTATAATATCCTCAACAGCGGCAGGCGCGGCGAAAAACAGCTTTACAGAACCATAAAAAAGCTTGAAACAGACGGCTATGTCTTTTTAAATCTTCCTATCCGCTATAAGGGCGGACGCTCGGAAGCGGACGCGATAATTATAGGAGAAAAAGGCGTTGTAATAATTGAGGCTAAAAATCACTCGGGTACGATCTCGGGGAGCTGGAGATCCGAAAAATGGACGCAGACCAAATATTATTCCAACGGAAAGATAATTTCTGCCGAAATGGAAAACCCCATAAAGCAGATGCGCCGACAGCGCGATATAGTAAAAAGCGTATTTAACGCCGCCGGAGAGGACATATGGATAGATACGGTTCTGTACTTTTCAAACGAAAGCGCGAGACTTAAGATACATCTGCGCGAAAACGACTATGTCTGTCTCGGCTCAGACGAGCTTATAAATTTCCTGCGCAACCATAAAACAAGCACCCGCCTTTCTCACGAAAAAATGAAAAGATACGAAGAAATTCTTAATGAAATGCGTATGAAAATATGACGATATGTAAAAAGACGCCCGCATTATTCAACAGTTTCAACTGTATTTTCTGTTGAATACCTGATGAAAACTGCCTGAAATCGGGTGAATTTCCTCGGTTTTCAACCGAAAACTTGAAAATGCTTGTAAAATACGGCTTTTTTTGTTGAAAACACGGTTGATAACGTTGAAAGGTTTAAACGACAAATTATACATATCCCGGGAAATACTTTGCGTGGGCTGACTGCGAAAAATTACACATTGCGAGAATAATTATGACACATTAAGCAACAGCATTTACAGGAGAAAATCACATGAAACCGACAAAACAAATCTTCGCTTTAGTTTTATGCATGGCAGTTTCGTTTTTGATAATGTGCACCGCTTCGGCAAATTCCGCGCAGAAGCAGTGGTCGGGTCTGCATTCGACCGGCGCGGTGGTAACGGACGCCGACTGCCCCGTCATCGTGGAAAGCGAGCTGCTTACCTTTGACATCCCCGATTTCCCGAGCAGCTACGGCAGTAATAATGATTACAGCGCGAACGTTACCGCGCGGTATTCGTTTTACAATCCCGCGGATTATACCGTAACGGCAACGCTTGCGTTTCCGTTCGGGAAATCTCCCGACTACAGCAGGGGTGCGGGTTATGCCGACAAATATGACATCACCGTAAACGGCTCCGCTATCGAAAAAACGGTGCGCCACACCATTCCGACATACGGCAATTCCTTCAGCCTTGAAAATGACCTGCCGCGTATCGTTGACGGATATAAGAAGGACAGATTTTATTATCCCGAGCTGACCGTAAAAAAATATACCGTTGAGATAATCGACTATGACAAGAGCTATAAAAACGCGGGCATCGGCTTTGACTTTTCCTATTCAGGCAACTATAAGGTAATTATGAGCTACAACAGCGATAAGCCCATACCCGACGGTCACCGTCTCGGAGTGCATATAGGAAGCAAAGAGTCCATTACATTCTATATCCTTGGAACGCAGGCTGTGCCGAAATACCGCTTTTACGAGGACGGCGGCTGTGAGACCGGCAAGGAGATAAGCGGCGAGGCGAAGATAATATCTACCGAGGAAATGACGTTTGAAGACCTTGTGTTTGAGAAATATCCCGAGGATTCGGCTGTCCTTAAGACAGACTGGTACAACGCGGTCGTTGACAAGCTCAACAGCAATTATTCGGATACTCTAAGCCTGTCCTCCTTTGACGTCAGCTACTCGCTTATGATGTGGTACGAATACGAGCTGACCTTAGCCCCCGGCGAGCGCATCGTAAATACCGTAACCGCGCCTATGTATCCCTCTATCGACGAGGACTACAAGCCCTATGTTTACGGATACACCTATCTGCTGTCGCCCGCGCAGAGCTGGGCGAAGTTCGGAACGCTCGATATCGTGATAAACACTCCGTTTTATCTGGTAGACAACAAAGAATTTGTAAAGACCGACGCGGGTTATACGCTGTCATTGGACGGACTTCCAGACGGGGAGCTTAAATTTACGCTCAGCTCTTCGGAAAAGCCAAAAAGACAGCTTTATTTCTGGGATTTTGTTGCGGCGGCGATCGAGTTTGCTCCGTTTTTGTTTTTCGGGTTTATAATCATTGCGGGGATAATAATAAGTTTGAATGTAGCCGGACAGAAAAAACACAAATAACAAAAACAAAGGGTGTGATACTTAATGATCGTGCGGTATAGAAGTATCACATTATTCGAGCGTGCCGCCTTTGACACCGTGCCACCTTTGGGACGGATTGCCAAAGGCGGCACGCCTTTTCACACCCTTTGCTGTATTTATATTTAAAACTTGTACTTCTCGGAAAGACTGAATCCCATGCTTCCGCACGAGCAGGAGCCTGAACTTCTTCTTGAAGCGAGGACCTTTCTCGCGAGCGGAGAAGCCATGACCTGTGCTACCGTGCGCTTTCCGTCGCCGACATTCTTGCTCTTTTTCTTGTACTTCTTATCAACGCGGGCTTTCATCTCCTCGCGGCGTTTTTCGCATTCGTATCTTTTCGCTTTCGCAAGCTCTCGGTCGAATTTATTACATTCTGCCACTGTGGGAAGGGATTGATACTCTCTCGTTCTCGCGTAGCTTTTTATCTCGTTTTCAAGCGCCGCGTTAAGCCCCGCGATAGCGCTTCCGTCGCCCTTTCGCACAGCCTTACGGAATTCGGAAAGCGCCGTAAGTGAGTTTGAAAGGCGCATGGCGATAAGGTCGTCGCGAGTCCTGCAAGACCTCAGAGAACAACTGAACATCTTTCGGGTGCTGTTTATCGTCTGAAAGGTAGAATAAGAGTCGGGGTCCTTCTGGGAAAGATACTGCTGTTCGGCGGGGCTGAGATAAAGCCCGCGGTATATTTTCCCCTTTATGCTCATCAGCTTTGAGTCCTTGGACTTGTCATAGTTGTTGTCTGAAAACATACCGTCTATCTTGTCCATTTGCTCTTTAACCATTTCGGCAAGTGTTTTTTGCCCGGACTTTTCCGAGTCGCCGCTCGTAACGGACTCGATCTGCTCTTCGATTTTATCTTCAATTTTCTCTATGGCGTTTTCAACAGCGCTTTCAACGTCTTCGGCAGAAACCGACGGGTTTTCCTCGGCCTCGGCGGCGAATTTGCTTATGACCGACCGAGCGGCGCGGGAAGACTTACCCGCTTTGACCATGCTCTCCAACGCCTCACGCGAGAAATCGACCGAATCCCGTTTCTGAACACGCACGGTCTTTTCGTTTATAACAAGCTTTGCGCAGTCGGCGGGTTTATTCGCGATGCCCGAAAACGCGTTTTTATTGTTATATATCCCGACATTCACGAAGATCCCTCCTTATATCCGGTATTTTCATTATGTCAAACGAATCAATTCTGTTGAGCCTTACTCTTTCTTGTTTTGCAGTGCTTTACAATTGCGACGATAATTTCAATGACAATACCCGCGAAAATCGCCCCGAGACATGTAAACATCCAGATTATCCATTGGTCGCTGAGAAGTCCCCCGCCGGGATCGTAATAATTTGACTTGAAAAAATATCCGGCGAAAAAACCGGCGACATAACCCGCTGTCGTTAAAACGGGAACAATTTTATTTCCTATTATGATTCCCGAAATAACAATCGCAATCGAACCCATGATCAACAGCATAAAGGGAAAGTCGTACATTCCGTGCCAACCGATCATCGGATATCTGAATATAAAACAGGCAATAACCAGACCGCAAAGTGAAGCAAAACCTACTATCCGTTTTTTCAGTTGTTCTTTCATTTGTCTGCCTCCGCTGCATTCCGCCTCGTCTCAACGTAAAAAACATCACTGTTCTGTTATTAAATATATATCGGCACGGTTTAGGTCTTTCTTTAGCTTTGCAGCGCGGATTTTACGGAAATCAAGCCATTTTCGGCGATTTCTACAAACCTGTGAAACAAAAATTCATACATCGTAAAAATTTTTTATTCACAAACTGCCCTGATAATGTTTATAAATTTAGGCTTTTTACTTAAATATGCATCTCCGTTTTCGTCATATTGCACAAACACACTTGACAAAAAGCGAAAAATATGGTAAAATTTCAAAGTAAATCGCATATTGCATTCAATATGCCAAGGAAGAAACAAAAAGGAGAACATACAATGAAATGGTATGAAAACGCAGTATTCTATCATATTTATCCCATCGGATATTTAGGCTGTCCGAGGCAGAACGACCGCACAAGCGAGCCTACCCACAAGATACTCAGGGTCATCGACGATATCCCGCATATCAAAGAGCTCGGCTGTAACGCGATATATTTCGGGCCCGTTTTTGAGAGCGTCGCTCACGGATACGACACTATCGATTACAGAACGATCGACCGACGTATCGGCACCAACGAGGATTTCAAAAAGGTTTGCGAGGCTCTGCACGAAAACGGGATAAAGGTAGTTCTCGACGGCGTTTTCAACCATGTCGGACGCGAATTTACGGAGTTTATGGACGTAAGAGAGCACAAGCTCGGAAGCTATAAGAAAGACTGGTTCCACGTTCGCGAGGGCAACAACGGCTATAACGACGGCTTTTACTATGAGGGCTGGGAGGGTCACTACGAGCTTGTAAAGCTCAATCTGTACAACCCCGAGGTAAAACAGTACTTAAAGGACACGATAACCTTCTGGAAAAACGAGTTCGGAATTGACGGACTTCGCCTTGACGTTGCGTACTGTCTTGATAAGAACTTCTTGAAAGAACTTCGCGGTCACTGCAAGTGGCTCTCGGAGGATTTCTTCCTGCTCGGCGAAACGCTCCACGGCGACTACAACCAGTGGATGAACGACGAAATGCTCGACAGCGTAACGAATTACGAATGCTATAAGGGCTTGTTTTCGAGCTTTAACGACATGAATATGTTTGAGATAGCTCACTCGATAAACAGACAGTTCGGCTCGGAAAACTGGTGCATTTACAGAGGAAAGCACCTGTATACATTTGTTGACAACCACGATGTTACAAGAATAGCGACCATGCTCAAAACCAAGGAGCACCTGCCGCTTATCTACACGCTTATGTTCATGATGCCGGGAATCCCGTCGGTTTATTACGGAAGCGAGTTCGGAGTTGAGGGAGACAAGCGCGGCGGCGGAGATGACGCGCTGCGCCCCGAGTTTGATCTCGAAAAGATGAAGAGCGACGGACACCGCGATATGACCGAGCTTTTAAGCAAGCTGGCGGACATTGAGAAAAACCACCCCGCCGCTTCAATGGGCGACTACCGTCAGGTTCAGCTCACCAACCGTCAGTACGCTTTCTCGCGCTCGGCAGACGGCGAAACGCTTATCACCGTTATAAACGCGGACGGCGCGCCGTTTACATTCAATATAGGCGGCAGGGGAGAAAATCTCCTCACCGGCGAAACTCAGGAGCTTGGCGGACTGAATATGCCGGCGTATTCGTGCGCGGTGTTCAAAGTCTGATAACAATAGTCTCGGCGGCGAACGGGTTATCGAAAGGCGCACAGGGGAGTGGAAAAATGTATTATAGTCCCATAGTCGTATTGCTTGGTGTAGGGATCGCATTTTTGCAAATAGCCGTTCCGACCGCCGGACTGATCATGCTTATCATCGGTATAGTAAAGCGCGTTAAAACCAAGAACGATTTTAAGCCGCGCGGACTTTCTCTTATAATAACAGGCGCTGTTATGTTTTTGCCGGGCGGAATATTACTCGGCGGCTATGTCGCCGATGTCGTCACGCAGGCGGCGGATGATTATAACAATATCAACCATCAGCTTTCCGAGGGAAGCGTTGAAGATGTGGAGCGTCTGCTGAAAAAAGGTGTCAACGCCAAAGGCGAGAGCTACACTCGGGAGGATATCACATCTTTGCTTGGCGACGTCGCAAAGTACAGTCGTGTTATACCGGATTCCGTTGAAAAAGCTGAGCTGCTTATTGAATACGGCGCAGATGTGAATATGGTGATGTGCGATACCTGCGATCCCGATCACAGCAGATACCGCCGCAGCCTGTGTTCGGCAACGCCCGTGCTTTTCGCCTGTGACACGCCCAATTATGATATGCTGAAAGCACTTATCGACAGCGGCGGCGATGTAAACGCGGTCGATTATTACGGTTATTCCGCTCTTGATATAGTTGAGAGAAACATAATTGACGATGATGATAGATTTCATTATTCCTATACAAGTGTGTTTGAGCGGATGAAGGAGCTGCTGATAGAAAACGGAGCCGAATACAGCACCGCCGAAAAGCCCTCGAAAACCGGTCCGGATAAAAATCGCTATTGAAAACAATCTGTGAAACAAAAAGGCGGTGATCTTGTTTGGAGAAGTGCCCGTTGGAGGTCTGGCTGTGGCTTTTGCTTGTAATGCAGCCGAATAATCCCAAAACAAATCAGCTTCTCTCGAGGTACGGCGGCAACGCGACAAAAACCTCGACCGCCATTCGCGACGAAAACCTTTCCTGCCTTTCGGAAAGCGAGAAAAGGCGCGCGGCTGAGACCCGAAACGGTGCTGTCCAGCGAGTGCTTAAAATATGTGAGGAAAACGGGATACGCATAATCACTCTTGACGACAGCGAATATCCGCCGCTTCTTAAAAAAATTGAAGACCCGCCGATAGTGCTGTTTGTAAAGGGGAATATTGCGGGGCTTGAAAACGAGCTTGTTATCTCGGCGGTCGGAACAAAACGCCCCTCCGAGTACAGCCTTTCCGTGACCGACTCGCTTATCGGAACGCTCTCAAAAATCGGCGCGGTCATTGTCAGCGGAAACGCCGACGGACTTGACTCTGCCGTTCACAGAGCCTGCATAAATGCGCGCGGACGGTCGATAGCCGTGCTGCCCTGCGGGTTGCTTTCGGAGTATCCCAAAGGGGGAAACAAACTGCGCGCGGAGATAATCGAAAACGGCGGAGCGCTTGTAAGCGAGCTTCTTCCGTACACAAAGGCGTCGATCGGTTATTTTCATCAGCGAAACCGAATTATTTCGGGAATGTCGCTCGGAACGATAGTTCTTCAGGCGGGCGACAAAAGCGGTTCGCTGATAACCGCAAGCTGTGCGTTTGAACAAAAACGCGAGGTCTTCTACATTCCGCCTCACGACATCTTCTCAAAAGAGTACAGCGGCGCGGAAATTCTCGCGAGACAAAACGCCGTACCTGTTTTCGGCTGTGCGGATATCGCGGAAGCGCTGCTGAAAAACGGCAGTACGAAAACCGCGGTTTCCCGTAAGATCGCCGAATACGAGACTGTTAAACAGCCGACGCCACGCGCATCAACAAACGATTTAAAACCGCGGAAAAATATTGAAGAAAAAAATAACAAAAAGTCCGAAATTCCCGATAATCTTTCCGCCGAGGAAAAGACATTGGCAGAGCTTATCGCGAAAGCTCCCCTGGATATTGACGCGCTTATCGACAAAAGCGGGCTTGACTATGAGACCGCCGTCGGCGCGCTTACGATCCTTGAGCTTTCGGGCGTTATAACGCGGCAGATGGACGGAAATTACACTTTATCGGTCGAGTAGAAGTCAAAGGCGAACTTACAGCATTTCAGGCACAATTCTAACCCCTTACTTCTAATCTCTAACCTCTAAATAGTAAACCCCGCATCTCTCAACACGAGCGATACGGGGTTTATGTACTTTTGTACTCTCGGCGAAATTACTGAGCCTTGGGAGCAGAAACGGGGCAGTTGCCCTCGCAAGCACCGCAGTCGATGCACTTTTCAGCGTCAATAACGTACAGTCCGTCGCCCTCGGCAATAGCGTCAACAGGGCAGTTTTCCTTGCAAACTCCGCAGGAAATGCACTCATCGGAAATCTGGTAAGCCATAATATATAATCCTCCTTAAAAATAACAGACAGCGCTCTTGCTATCCTATATAATCATTTTAACATATTTACGAAAAAAATCAATAGCAAAATATTAACAATTTTCACAAGGATATTTGTGCACTTTCGCTTAGTTTAGTCTAACTTGTCAGAAGCATTTTAAATAATATAGTTGCATTTTTTTTCAAAATGTAGTATAATAAAGGTTAAGATGGGAATTTGTGCTTGGGAGGTAAAACAGATGAAGCTTATTTTCGCTATCGTAAACAACGACGACAGCCATTCTGTACAGTCGGCTCTTACCAAAAAAGGATTTCAAGCGACAAAGCTCGCCTCTTCGGGCGGATTTCTCATGGCGGGAAACACCACGTTTATGATCTGCTCCGAGGACGAAAAGGTAGACGAAATTCTCGAGGTAATAAAAAACCACTCTCACAAGCGCAAACAGCTTGTTCACAATCCCTCGGTCTCCAGCTACGGAGCAAACACTAACTTTCCCGTTGAGGTCACGGTCGGAGGAGCTACCGTTTTTGTAACCAATATCGAAAGATTTGAGAAAGTCTGAATATGCAGTTATACGGAAAAGAACAGCTTTGCGGGATACTTGAAAAAACCGCCCGACAGAACCGCCTTTCCCATGCCGTTTTGCTTTCGGGGAAAAACGGAGTCGGAAAAAAGACCCTCGCGAAATATATCGCCGAGCTTATCCTGTGTGAAAACAACGCCTGCGGAGAATGCGCGTGCTGTAAAAATATCGAGAGCGACGCCCACCCCGACGTTATTTTCGTAAAACAGGCGTGCGGAGGAAAATACGACATCAGATCACTTCGCGAGGTGATAAAAAACTGCGTCGTTCTTCCGAATAACGGAAGCTTTAAGGTCTACGTTTTCGAAGACTGCGATACAATGAATCCCGTTTGTTATAACGCGCTTTTAAAGCTTGTGGAAGAACCCGCCGCGCATCTGAGGTTTGTGTTTACCTGCGTAAACACCGCGCTTGTTCCCGAAACGATAATGTCAAGGGTCACGGAATACGAGGTGCCCGAGCCGAGCGTTTCCGAGTGCGAAAGATATCTCGCTGACATCGGCACGGACTTGGAGAAAGCGCGGGAGCTTTCCGAAACATTTTCGGGAAACATCGGAGAATGCGTAAACTGTCTCAACGGCTCGGAAACGAAAATCGTTGAGTACGCGAAAAAAATCGCCTCGGCGATATCCTCCCGCGACCTGTATACCGCTTTAGCCGAGCTTTCGGCTGTGTCGGGCAGAGCCGATTTTTTCCGCGTTTTAGATCATCTCGCGAATGTATTTCGCGACGCGATCGCGATAAAATACGGACAGACCGCGGAAAACATCGATAAAGAGTCCGCCGAAAAAATAGCGGAAAATTATTCCGACGCGGAAATAACGCATATGTCGGACGCTGTGTTTGAGATATCGTCAAACGAGATATATAACGTAAACCCGGCTCTCAGCGCGGCTTATTTCATTGCCGGGATCATACGGAGTTAAGGAGTTATATGGAAAAGAACGATTATTTTACCGAAAAAATTTCACCTAAGAAGAAAACCGAAGCAGACGAAACGGCTGCTTATGAGAAAGGTGCGCGTCAGGGGCTTAAAGCCTCCGAGTCGGATAATGTGGAGATCATCGGCATTCGTTTTAAAGACGTGGGAAAAGTGTATTATTTCTCTCCCGCGGGAGTAAGCTTTAAGCAGGGCGACAAGGCGGTTGTTGAAACAACGCGCGGAATAGAATGCGGAGAGATCGTGCTTTCAAACCGCGATATCCCCCGCGCTTCGCTCAGCTCTCCCCTTAAAGAAATAATACGCAAGGCCACCGAAAACGACAAAAAACAGCTCGAGCAAAACCGCGTAAAAGAACAAGAAATCATGCGCACCTTTACGGAAAAAATTCACCAGCACAAGCTCGAAATGAAGCCTATTGACGTTGACTGCACATTTGACGGAAGCAAGATACTGTTTTATTTCACTTCCGAAAGCCGTGTGGATTTCCGCGATCTGGTAAAGGACTTAGCGGCGGTTTACCGCACGAGAATAGAGCTGAGACAGATAGGCGTGCGCGATGAGGCGAAAATGCTCGGGGGGCTCGGAATATGCGGCAGACCGTTCTGTTGTTCGAGCTTTTTGGGAGAATTTCAGCCCGTGTCGATAAAAATGGCAAAGGAGCAGTCTCTTTCGCTTAATCCCACGAAGATTTCGGGCACCTGCGGAAGACTTATGTGCTGTCTGAAATACGAGCAGAACTGCTATGAGGATTTCCTGCGCACTACGCCCAAATGCGGGGCGTGCGTCGAGACCGCCGAGGGCAAGGGCTATGTGACGGACGTAAATCTTCTTACGGGCATGCTTACGGTAAAGCTCGACAAAAAGCCCGATGTTCCGTTTATCGTGAACAAAGAAGAGGTAAAGGTGCTGAAGGACGTTCAGGTAAAGGTCTCAAAAAGCGAGCTTAAGGGTCTTAAAAACCTTGAAGATTAAATTCAGGAGAACCGAAGAAGATGAGCAAAAAGAAAACGATAAATATGTTCTCTCAGGCGACCAGCGTAAAGGGTCAGGGCGTGGGCTCGGCGTATATGGAACAGGTAAGGCTGGTGAGAGAGGGACTTTCGGATAAGTTTGAGGTTTTTGAAAACGTAAGGATGAACGCGGACATAACCCACTATCACACGATAAATCCCACGTTTTTCCTGAACAAAAAGCGCCGCTGTAAAAACGGCACATCGGTCTGCTATGTTCATTTTCTTCCGTCTACCGTAGACGAAAGCCTTAAGCTTCCGAAACCCGCAAGGGCGATCTTCTACAAATATATGATAAAATTCTACAGCATTATGGATCACCTTGTAGTCGTAAATCCGTACTTTATTGACGCTCTCGAGGAGTATGGCATTCCCCGCGAGAGGGTCACATACATACCGAATTATGTCGATACGGATAAATTCCACCCGCTGTCAAAAGAGAAAAAAGCTAAGATAAGACAAAAGCTTAAAATTCCCGAGGACAGGTTTACTGTTATGTGCGCGGGTCAGCTTCAGGTGAGAAAAGGCATTTTCGATTTTCTCGAATGCGCCAAGCGACTGCCCGACGTGCAGTTTGTATGGGCGGGAGGCTTCAGCTTCGGACGTCTTACGGACGGATATGACGAGATAAAGGAAGTCGTAAAGAATCCCCCGGAAAACGTAAGATTTCTTGGAATAGTAGACCGCGAGAAAATGAACATGGTCTACAACGCCGCGGACGTAATGTTTTTGCCTTCATTTGAAGAGCTTTTCCCGATGACTATTTTAGAGGCGATGTGCGTAAATATCCCCATTCTTCTGCGCGATATCCCGATATACAACAACATTCTTTTCGACTTTTACTACCGCGAAAACGACGTCGACGGATTTGTAAGCGCGCTTGAAAAGCTCCGCGACGACAGGGAGTATTATCAAAAGGGCTGTGAAAACGCAAAGCGCGGGAATGAGTTTTACGAGAAAAAGCACGTTTTGCAGATGTGGGACGATTTCTACACCTCAATACTTAAATAAGGCGGGATATTATGAGCAACTGCGATGACTGCGTAAACTATGTCTACGACGAATACTGCGACTGTTATACTTGTCTTGTAAATCTCGATGAAGATGAGATGTTCCGTTTTTTACAGGGAACAAACGATAGCTGCTCTTATTATGAGCCGGACGATGAGTATAAGATAGCGAGAAAACAATGATAAAAATTTGCTCCGCGAACAATCGCGGAGCTGTTTTTTATCGTAATGTTACTTGATTTCAAAATACTTTGTTATACAAACTGTGAATAATCAACGAAAATACGCGCATTTTCTTTGTGCAAATCAAACAATAAAGAGTGTTGAAACTATCTTAATTTCTAATATTTCGCAAATCTATTGAAATTTCCGCAAAAATCGTTTATAATAGATAAAGTATAGGCTATTTCAAAAACGACAAAAAACGAAAGGGGTTTATGCCGCTATGAAATCTCCGATTTCAAAAGATGAGTTTTTAAAACAGCTCACGTCTATTCTTGAATATGACTACAGAACCAACGCTAAGGAAGCAAATGTCACTCAGATCTACCGCGCGCTTTCAACTATCGTGGTTAATTTTATGAAGGAAAAGCGCCACAACTTTATGCACGAATGCAATTCCAAGGGAAGAAAACAGGTGTATTATCTCTCTATGGAATTTCTTATGGGACGCTCGCTCAAGACCTCGCTGTATAACCTCGGTGTACAGGACGAGGCTGCGGCGGCGCTGAACGAACTTGGCATAAAGATCGACCGCGTTTATGAGGAAGAGCCCGACGCGGGTCTCGGAAACGGCGGTCTGGGAAGACTTGCGGCTTGCTATATGGACGGACTTGCTACCTGCGATTATCCCGCAACAGGTTATTCTATCCGCTATGAGTACGGAATTTTCAAGCAGAAGGTCATAGACGGCTGGCAGACCGAGCTTCCGGACAACTGGCTTCCCGGAGGAGGCGCGTGGCTTGTTCCCGTACCCGACCAGGCGGTCGAGGTACGTTTTGACGGATATATCGACGAGCGCTGGGACAACGGCTATCATCAGCTTCAGCACGTAAACTACAACAGCGTAAACGCTGTTCCTTACGATATGTACGTTTCGGGCTATGACAGCAAGGGCGTGTCGAAGCTCCGTCTCTGGGGCGCGGAGGCAATGTCATTTGATATGAACGCGTTCAACACGGGCGACTATACAAAGGCTTTGGGAGCCAGCAACATCGCTCACTCTATCTCGAAGGTCCTTTACCCTAACGACAACCACGCGGAGGGTAAGGCTCTGCGCCTTCGCCAGCAGTACTTTATGTGCGCGGCGTCCATCGGCGACATCGTTATGCGCCACATGAAAGTTTACGGAAACATGGACAACTTCCATGAGAAGGTAGCGATCCATATAAACGATACTCACCCGACGCTTGCTATCCCCGAGCTTATGAGAATTCTGCTCGACGAGTGCGGATATAGCTGGGAAAAGGCTTGGAACATTGTTACAAACACCTTTGCTTATACAAACCACACGGTTATGGCCGAGGCTCTTGAAAAGTGGGATCAGGGTCTTATAGAGGCAATTCTTCCGAGAATTTATCAGATCATCTGCGAGATAAACCGCCGTTATTATGAGGACATTATGAACCGCACGGGCAACGACGCGGACAAAGCCGGCAAGATGTGCATAATGAAGGACGGTCAGATACACATGGCAAACCTTTGCGTTGCGGCTTCGCACAGCGTAAACGGCGTTTCCAAGCTGCACAGCCAGATAATAAAGGACGATGTATTCAACCTTCAGGCGCTTGACAAGCCGTTCCAGTTCAAGAATGTAACAAACGGCATTGCGTATCGCCGCTGGCTGCTTCAGAGCAACAAGGGTCTTACCGACCTGCTCTCCGAGTGCATAGGCGAGGGCTTTAAAAAGGACGCCTCGGAGCTTATCAAGTTCCAGGTATTCGCAAACGACAAGTCCGTGCTTGAAAAGC
>JAFLUF010000022.1 GCA_022508925.1 Oscillospiraceae bacterium
ACCCCGTAAAGATCTATGTTGAGGAAAAGTATGTCCGCGCGGTGAGAGGCGGCACCGGCTTTGTCAAGACCGCCGCGAACTACGCCATTTCTCTGAAAGGTCAGGACGAGGCTCATAAGCAGTCATACGAGCAGGTCCTGTGGCTGGACGGAGTTGAGCAGAAATACATTGAAGAAGTAGGCTCGATGAATATTTTCTTCGTAATAGACGGCGAGGTGATCACTCCCCAGCTCACCGGCTCCGTGCTTCCCGGAATTACCCGCAAGTCCGCGCTTGAGCTTTGCGCTAAGTGGGGTCTTAAGGTAACCGAGCGCCGCATTACCATTCAGGAGGTTGCCGAGGCTTATGACGCGGGCAAGCTTGACGAGGTTTTCGGCACAGGCACCGCCGCCGTAATTTCTCCCGTAGGTCATCTCAAGTGGGGCGACAAGGTCATGGAGATAAACGGCAACAAGATAGGTCAGCTTTCGCAGAGGCTTTACGACACCATGACCGGAATGCAGTACGGAAAGCTTCCCGACGAGATGGGCTGGATAGTTAAGCTGCAGTCGAAATAAGGAGCTGAGATGATAAGACGAATAACAGCCGGTTTTCTTGCTCTGACCGCATTATTGGTATTGAGCGGCTGCACTCCGCAGCTTACTCCCGAGGAGTACCGCGAAAAGCTTATGAGCTGTACAAGCGAATATTCCGCCGCGCAGATGGAGGTCGTAAATTCTCTGACGGCAGATGACGACGGATATTTTATCGGCAATCTTGCGGTGTTTGAGGAGAAGTGCACGGCTTTTGAAAACGCGATGAAGCAGATCGAGGAGATAAATCCTCCCGACGCGTACAAGGAAAAACACCTTCAGGCGGTAAAAGCGTTGGACAATGAGCGCGAGTGGCTGGAAGCCGTAAGGAGCTATACAACAGCAAAGACTCCCGAAGAACTGAAAAGATGCGACGACGAAATACAAAGAACGGCAAATTATGAAAACAGTTTTCCGATGCAGGTCATTCAGATAATCAGGTCGATCGGTTAAAAGCCGAAAAACATTACGGCAAGCTGCCCGGCGGTATGAGTCGGACAGTTAAGCTGAGTTAGGAATAAGGAGTTGCGATGATAAGGCGAATAGCGGCAGTTTTTCTTGCTTTTACCGCATTGCTGGTATTGAGCGGGTGCGCTCCAAAGCTTACGGCAGAGGAGTATAAGGATGAGCTTACGTCCGCATACAATGAATTTATGACTGCCCACATGAAGATCTCCGAGATAATGTACGCCGTGGAGCAGGGAGACCGTACCTCGCTTGAAAACTCGGAGTTTAATGACGCCTGTGAGGATATGGAAAGCTCGGTGAAGCGTTTTGAGAAAATGAATCCGCCCGACAAATACCAAGACAAACACAAACGGATGATAAAATCGCTTGACAACTATCGCGACTGGATAAAAGCCGTCGAAAAGTTTGTTGAATGTACGACGCCGGAGGAGTTTGAAAAGGCTTTGGACGAGGCAAACGGCACTCTTGACATTGAAAACGGATTTCTCAGACAATATCTTAATCTGTTTATTGAATTAAGCAAGGAAACGGTCATTTAATAAATCCACTGAAAACGAAGAAAGGAACCGACTATGAACAACGAACAGAAATCCCTCGATACCATAAAGACACTGTGTATCCACAGAGGCTTTGTCTATCCGGGAAGCGAGATCTACGGCGGCCTGGCGAATACATGGGACTACGGCCCGCTTGGCGTAGAGCTTAAGGAGAATATCAAAAAGGCATGGCGCAAAAAGTTTATACAGGAAAATAAATATAATGTCGGGCTTGACAGCGCCATTCTCATGAACCCGCAGACCTGGGTCGCGTCGGGTCATGTGGGCGGATTTTCCGACCCGCTTATGGACTGCAAGGACTGTAAGACCCGCCACCGCGCCGATAAGCTTATCGAGGATTTCGACGGCACATCAGCGGACGGCTGGACAAACGAGGAAATGGTGACTTTTATCCGTGAAAAGGGTATCAAATGCCCCGACTGCGGAAGCACGAATTTCACCGACATAAGACAGTTCAACCTTATGTTTAAAACGGCTCAGGGCGTTACGGAGGACAGCAAGAGCGACCTTTATCTCCGACCCGAGACCGCGCAGGGAATTTTCGTAAACTTTGCGAACATTCAGAGAACAAGCCGCAAAAAGGTGCCGTTCGGAGTGGCTCAGGTGGGAAAATCCTTCAGAAACGAGATAACTCCCGGACAGTTTATCTTCCGCGTGCGCGAATTCGAGCAGATGGAGCTTGAGTTTTTCTGCAAGCCCGGGACAGACTTGGAGTGGTTTGACTATTGGAGAAGCTACTGCAAGGAATTTCTCCTTAAAATCGGTCTGAGAGAAGAAAGCATCAGACTTCGCGACCATTCGCAAAAGGAGCTTTGCTTCTACTCAAAGGCGACTACCGACTTTGAGTTTATGTTCCCGTTCGGCTGGGGAGAATTGTGGGGAGTCGCGGACAGAACCGACTATGACCTTACTCAGCACATCAAAACGAGCGGAAAATCGCTGGAGTATTTCGACCCGGAAACCAACGAGAAGTACGTTCCTTATGTAATAGAGCCGTCGCTCGGCGTTGAACGTCTGTTTCTGGCCGTGGTATGCGACGCGTATGACGAGGAACAGCTCGAGGACGGCACGACCCGCACGGTGATGCATATCCACCCCGCGCTCGCGCCGATAAAGTGCGCGGTGCTTCCTCTGTCGAAAAAGCTCAGCGAAAAAGCGGGCGAGCTTTACGACGAGCTTTCAAAGAGCTTCTGCGCCGATTTTGACGAGGCGGGAGCCATCGGAAAGCGCTATCGCAGGCAGGACGAGGTAGGAACGCCGTTTTGCGTGACCTACGACTTCGACAGCGAGACCGACGGCTGCGTTACCGTTCGCGAGCGCGACTCAATGCAGCAGGTAAGGATACCGATTGCGGAAGTAAAGGCGTATATTGAGGAAAGAATCGCGCTTTGACAAATAATATCAGACGTCGGCTGCCCGACCGTGCGATACAGAGGTATTGCGCGGCCGGGCAGATCTGTTTTGTTAATTTGTGAAAAAATTGTTGTAAAAAATGAAAAAATATAAAAAATCCTCTTTCATTTTTGGGAATTATGTGTTATAATGTGTATAAGTATATTTATACCGTAATTCGGGGAGGTGCAGAAATGGCTTTCTGCGATTTAAAACCTGTGCGCGTAAACAACGACAAAACGGGGATGTCTTATGTTATAGGCGATGTCCTGGCGATCTACAGTATGGGCTCACAATATCCCGCGGTGTTTAGCTGGGATATGGTAAAAAGCGTTTCGGTTACCCGCAGGGATATTACCGTAAATCTTGTGGGAACAAAAAAGGTCATAAACGTTTCAAACAAGATGTTCAGATCCTCGGAGGAGGTTCTGCGCGCGATCGCGATAATAGAATACCACCAGAGAACATACGATTTCGCCTATCAGCATGAAAAGCGGCTATTCCCGCTTAAATCGCTTTATCTTGAGTGTTCTCCGGGAAAAGAGTCTTATGTGGGCGAGGGCGTTCTTGACGAGGCGGATACGGCTTCCTCGCTTATCGCTCTGCTCAATTTCAGGCTTATGAAGTTTTTGTGGCTGGTGGCGGTGCTTGTGGCGCTTGTTTTGTTCGGCGTTCTGAGCTATACCATCGGCATGAACCGCGACAACGTTTTGTATTTTATCCTTATTTCGATCGCGTCCGGCGGAATTTTCGCGCTTATTGTCTACATGATAACCCATGCCGTCGCAAGAGCGAGAGTAAAGTCGTTTGCGGACGCTGACCTCGCCTCAAAGCAAGTCATAACGTTCGTTATAAGTACGGTGGGCTTCGCGGCATGCGAGAGCTGCATATATGAAAAGCGCGATCTGGTTTTGTGGAGCGAGGCGGATTATTTCGTCGAGTCGGATAAAATGTTTATTATCTACAAGGGCAGAACGCCTTTGGCATATATCCCGAAAAAGGTGTTTTCAAAGAAATATATCGGCGGGGTGTCCGATATCATTGCGATAAGCCTTGAGCAAAGATAAATTCCAAAACGCTTTCCGAAAGCATTTGAAAGTTAGGAGCTGAAATGATTTGAGCGAAATAAGATCCGAAAGCATTGACATAAAAGGTCAGAAGGTGGTTCTTGTATCCGTAAAAGGCGGAGAGGACGCGATAGGTACCTTTACCATGGGCGCAAGTCCGCACGGAGGAATGGGGGCTGTTTCGCGTCTGCTGTTTGTCGGAAACGAGCCTATCCTGAATATAACCTGTCCGAATAACGCAAACAAAAAGGCGGATAAGACAGTAGCCATTTGTCCGGGATTTCGCGGCTATGACCAGAAGCTTTATGACGTGATGTCGGTCTGCTTTACAAGGCTTAACCAGGGAGAATCGCTCGTATCTGGAATGAAAGATATTTTCAACTTGCTTCAGGACGGAGTTTATACTGTCTATACCGCCGACTACTATCCAACCAACGGAAACGGCTCGTTTTTCTGGGGCGGCTATAATGTAAGGCACGAGATAAAAGGAAGCGCCGAGCATAATGCCGCTATCGGAGACGAAAATCTGTATAAGCCCTGTTTTCTTATGCCGACGCAGAGTCTGGACTATTACACGGCGAAAGCTCTCAACGCGGCGGAAAAGGATGTAAAATCCCGGCTTATACAAGGAATAGTATACCATGTTTCGGGATTTCATTCCGCTCTGCTCAAGGGATTTCACGGGGCGGTCGCGTGCGTGAAAAACAATATCCCCTACAAGTGCGCGGTCATCGAAAAGATCTGCGATCCGTATACCGACAGAATTGCCGAGGTAAGACCTGTGGTAAAACCTCAGGCGCCCAAAAGCGGGGACGAAGGCGCGGATGACCGCCAGCCCGAACAGGAGACCGCGTCTCAGCCTCAGGTGATCCCTGTTTCGGAACAGGAGGGAATAACGGGCTTCAGAAGTCCGTCCGTAAAGATCCCGATAGAGCTTTTTCCAAAGGATATGCTCAAAGTTCTCCTCGGCAGTCTCAGCGAATACAAGCCGCCGCATTTCAACATTATATCGGCAAAGCTCGAAGCGTCAGGGAGAAAAAAAGCGGTATCAAACAATGTCCTTCCGCTTGATGTCCTTGAAAAGGCCGAGCAGATGCCCGACGCAAGTATGGTCGAGTCGGCGTACGCTGTTCCGAGTCTTTCCGACGAGGAGCTGAACTGTCTGCTTGCGGGAGATGTTGAGCACAACGGGCGCGTTATCATTTCGCCGAATTTCTACGCAAGTATCGTAACGGCGTGCAATTTCCTGCAGTTTACGGATATGAAGCGCTTTATTGACTTTTCAATAGCTATAATGGATAATCCCGAGCTTTCGGCTACTCACGAATATGTGGCTCAGAGAGTAAGCCTGCAGGAGAAAAACACAAAGCTGTACAATTTCTTTAAAACGGTCAGGGAAAGCAGAGACGAAAAATATGAAAAAATACTTTCCGCCGCTTATACATTTACTACGAGATATGAAAAAGCCACGGCAAAAAAATGAGATTTTATGAGACAATACCGCACAGCCTTTGTGCGGTGTTGCTTTAGAGTATTGAACGGAGAATCGTTATGAAATTCGGAAAAAGCAGGGCGGCGGCGATTATAGTCGCGGCGGCGGTTTTCTGCGCGGGCTGTCAGAGAAGCGTCGAGCACATGGAATTTACCGGCGGAGAACAGACCTACTCAAGTTCATCAGATCATTCAGAAGGCTCGGATAATTCTTCCACGGGTACGGAAAGCTCGGGAGAATATTCGTCGGTGGGCTCGTCCGCGTCGAGTGGGAATAACGGCAGTTCTTCTTCGGCTAACAGCTCCCATTCTTCAGGTATCGGCGGCGGAAGCTATTCTTCCGGCAATAGCTCAGGCTCGGTCCCGTCCTCCGCGGGCGGCGGTTCTTCAAGCTCCAAGCCTTCGGGAAACGGGCTTTCTCCGAGCGGCACGGGAATGACCGGAACAACATCTGCCGGGAAGTATAACTACGCGGAGGCTCTGCAAAAATCAGTTCTGTTTTACGAGCTTCAGAGAAGCGGAAATATCGATGAAAGAACCATAAGGACTAACTGGCGCGGCGACAGCGGAATGAACGACGGCGCGGACGCGGGTCTTGACCTTACAGGCGGGCTTTACGACGCGGGAGACAACGTAAAGTTCAATCTCCCCATGGCTTATACGGCGACTGTGCTTTCGTGGAGCGTCTATGAGGACAAAGACGCGTATGTGAAAAGCGGACAGCTCGACTACGCGCTGGCGAATATAAAATGGATATGCGACTATCTGATAAAATGTCATCCGTCGGCTAACGTTTACTACTATCAGGTGGGAGACGGAAACGCCGACCACTCGTGGTGGGGACCCGCGGAAGTAATGCAGATGAACCGCCCGTCCTACAAGGTAGACCTCAACAGTCCCGGCTCGACCGTCGCGGGCGAAGCGGCGGCGGCGCTGGCGGCGTGCGCGGCGGTTTATAAAAGCGTGGACAAGAGCTATTCCGACACTTGTCTTAAGCACGCAAAGGAGCTTTACAACTTTGCCGAGACCACTCACAGCGACGCGGGATATACTGCCGCAAGCGGCTTTTACAACAGTTGGAGCGGCTATCAGGACGAACTTGCGTGGGCGGCGGTGTGGCTGTATATCGCGACGAATGACAGCTCGTGGCTGACCAAGGCGAAAACCAACGAATCCAAGCTGAGCGGAAATCCCAAGTGGACGCTCTGCTGGGACGATAAGTACATAGGCGTTGAATGCCTGTTAGCTGAGCTTACGGGCGAGAGCAAGTATAAGACAAATCTCGAGGCGAGCCTTGACTGGTGGTGCAGCGGGATAACATATACTCCCAAGGGTCTCGCTTGGCTGGATACATGGGGTTCTTTGAGATACGCCACAACGGCGGCGTTTGTCGCCGCGTCGTACGCGGAAAGCGGAAAATGCCCGACGGATAAGGCACAGAAATACATGAATTTCTGTGAGAGCCAGATAAACTACGCTCTCGGTTCTTCGGGAAGAAGCTATGTCGTGGGCTTCGGAGAAAACCCTCCCGAACACCCTCACCACAGAACGGCGCAGGGCTCATGGGCGGACAATATGAACGAACCCGGCTATCACCGCCATACGCTCTACGGAGCGCTGGTCGGCGGACCGAACGCCTCCGACGGATATAACGACACGGTTTCGGACTACACCGCAAACGAGGTCGCGTGCGACTATAACGCGGGATTTACCGGCGCGCTCGCGAAAATGTACAAAAAATACGGCGGACAGACTATCAATAATTTCGGCGCGGTAGAAACGGTCGGCGAGGAGATGTATGTCGAATACAGCGTAAACGCTCAGGGCGACGGTTTCACCGAGATAAGGGCGATGATCTACAATAAATCCGCGTGGCCGGCGAGAGTCGCGGATAATCTGGAACTGAGGTATTTCGTAAACTTATCCGAACTTTCCGACCCGTCGAGTGTAAACGTAAACTTTAACTACAACAACGGCGCAAAATACGGCGGACTTTACGAGTGGGATAAGCAAAACGGGATATATTATGTAAGTATTGATTTTTCGGGAGTTAAGATATACCCCGGCGGTCAGAGCGCGTTTAAAAAAGAGGTTCAGTTCAGAATGAGCGCGCCGGGCTGGAATCCCAACAACGACCCATCGTATAAAGAACTTGTCGGTACAAACGGCTCGAGCTTAGTGAGGGCGGTTTCCTGCGGACTGTACGAGGGCGGAAGGCTGGTGTTCGGAACCGAGCCGAACGGAGCTTCTTCGGGAATTGTTGCTCCTGGCTCGTCAAGTTCCTCAGGTTCTTCTCAGAATCAGCAGAGCAGCTCATCTTCTTCGAGCAGCTCAAGCGCGCCGTCTACAAAACCCTCCGCAAGCAATAACGGCGTTCAGGTCACGCTCAACAATACGTCAAGCGGACAGGCGAATTCTATTTCGTTCAGCATTAAGCTTACAAACAACACCGGTTCGTCCATTGACCTGTCAAAGCTTCAGTTTGAATATTTCTTTACCAAGGACAGCGCGCAAAATCCCGTATTTGCCTGCGACAACGCGTCTACCACGGAAAACTATTACACAAGCATTACCGACAGGATAAGCGCGGCATTTGACAGCGTGACCGGAACAAACGCCGACACAAGGTGTACGATAAAGATAGGCGGCGGAACGCTCACGAGCGGCGACTCGGTGGAGATACAGGCGAGAATTTACGACTCAAGCTGGTCAAACTTCGACCTTTCAAATGATTTTTCATACGGAAACGCCGAAAATATCTGCGTAACCAATAACGGAGCTGTTATCTTCGGCAAAAGACCTTAAAAACCGATCTGATCTATACCGCGTTCTTACAAATAAAGAGCGCGGTATTTTTTTGAAGAAAATTTGAAAAAGTACTTGACAAAGCGGTATAATAATGATATAATGATAAAGCGTTGAATGCGGGTGTAGTTCAATGGTAGAATCCCAGCCTTCCAAGCTGGTCGCGTGGGTTCGATTCCCATCACCCGCTCCACGGTATGCGCCATTAGCTCAGCTGGATAGAGCAACCGCCTTCTAAGCGGTAGGTCGAAGGTTCGAATCCTTCATGGCGTGCCATTTAGAAGTTAGAAATCAGATGTAAGAAGTCAGAATAAGGGCATTATAGTAATCAATATAGTTCCTGATGAAGTGCTTTCTTACATCTTACCTCTAACCTCTTACATCTATATGGTGGGTATAGCTTAGTCGGTTAAAGCGCTGGATTGTGGTCCCAGAGACCGAGGGTTCGAATCCCTCTCCCCACCCCATAAAAAACGGGCATAGGCTTCGTGCCTATGCCCGTTTGATTTATAATTGACAACTTTTCACTGTCAAACCAATAACTACTGGGATATAGCCAAGCGGTAAGGCAAGGGACTTTGACTCCCTCATCTCGCAGGTTCAAATCCTGCTATCCCAACCAAACAAAAAAGCCTTGCGAAAGCAAGGCTTTTTTGTTTGGTCGCAAGGGCTTTCGTCTGCGTCGCTTTGCGACTTGACGAGCAACAGGAAGTTGCGTAGCGAACGCCAAAAGCGCGGCAGGACGCCGCGCATAAAAGCGTCCGCGTATGCTCCTTGCTTGCGCGAATTTTTCCTTTGAAATCCTTAGGGATACAACACGATGTTGTACAGCGGACTAACTAAGCGCACGGCAGGACGCCGTGCGCCCAGAAGTCCGCTGGGCGATTTTGCTCACTACGTTCTCAAAACCGCAAAAAATCGCGCGGGGTTGATGCACCGCCTATCAGTGGTTTTTGTCGAAAAATCTTTTTTGTAAAGGTTAGACAGCGTAAAGGCAGCGTTTTCCGCCATAGGCGGATAATGCGTGCTCCCAATACGTCCCGCGCGTTTGTGCGGGACGATTTGTTTATGCTCGAATATAACGAAATCTATTTTGTAAAGGTTATCCAAAAACGCCGAATTATGTCGAAAGACAAATTCGGCGGTTTTATTTTAGAGTATTGTTTTTTTACAAATGTGTGGTATGAATTAAGCAGGTAAATTATATGGGAATTCGGGTTGATAAAAGAGATGGGCATATAACTTATTAGGTTGTTTTGCCTTTTGGGCAGCGTTTTTCCCGCATTATTTGAGAAAATTTGGCATTTGCTTTTAAAATAAATGACTGATGATCATCTAAAATGTCAGAGAGATCACCGCAAATTTTATATAATCAAACGTTAAAAACTATTGACAAATAATATTTTGTGCGGTATAATTGAATTACTCACATTAGTACATTAGCTGATTAAAACGATTTTTATACGTCGTTCTGTATAACAGAATTACCTCACTTTTCCGCAGAAACTTAAATAAACAGCGGGTCAGTGTGGTTCTTAATAAAAAATATAAAAAAATAAATTTAATAAGCGAATCAATTTAGTTTTCAAAACATAATCTAAGGGGGATAGATTTATGAAACGAAAAAATTGGGGAAAAACAGATTTGCAAGTCGTTGCTTAGCGCTGTTGTTAGTGCTGTCAACCATCGCTGTCACGGTATTGCCCGACTGCGATATCCTGCCCAAGGTCAGCGCCGCGGATGATACCGTTCCGCCGGTAACGGAGCAGGAACCGCTGGCGTGGTTCGAGTTTGACAACGGCATACAGAATATGCTGAACAATGGCGTAAACGCGGACATTGTAAACGAGCCGGCAGACCAGAGCAGTCTCTATGGCACAGACGGCACCACTTCCTACCTCGATCTGAACAATAAAAACGCCTACCTGTCTTTATCCAATACCGATGGCAGCGGCGTATTGGCGGGAATGGCAGAAGTGGCCGTTGAGATGAGAATCAAAACACAAACAGCCGATACAACGCAGTGGGTGTTCTATGCCGGGTCGAGCAATAATCCACCCAGTACGCAGCCCGAACAAGATGAACGTTACCTTAGTGTTCATTTGGATAGTAACGCTACCAAAGCTGTTGCCAGACGATATAACAAAATAAGACCAAATGGTCCTCTAAATAGCGGGGGTCTTTCCGCAAACTTGGGGGGAGTAGGGTGGTATACACTTAAAGTCGTCTACGAGGCGGGTAAGACCACGCTTTCCGTAAAGGATGATAATGGGACGGAAAATGTGGTTTTTGACACATATCTTAGCGCCAACGTCTGGGAGTGTGTCGGCGACATCCTCTGGTTCGGCTACTCCGGCTGGGGCAAGGGTGAGTATTTCAACGGCTGTATCGACTACATAAAAATCTGGGGCACTCCCAATGACGGAGCCAACGTCAGAGATAACGCGGCGGCTGTTGAGAATAAACACATCATCACCGAAAAAGTAGCCGATCCCGAGAATACTGTTGTTAATATGTTTGACTACTGGGTATTTGGAAATCAGGGCAGTCAGGATTACAGATTGGGAAATACTGAAACGGTAGAGAGTTTGATCACCAGCGGCATCAACAAGGGTCATCTGTTCCTGTTTGACGGCAGCGAATCTTTTAATGGCGGTAACAGCAGTGAATTAGGATTATGGAACAATTACGGCTTTGATTTCGATGGCGATGATGAGAAAGCGGGCTTCGAATCCAAATGGGGCATTGTTCAGAAGAGATTGTATAACGGATATCCCAGATTAGCACTCGAAAGCTGGGATCCGCCCTCAAACATTACGCTTCAGGGGTTATGGGATACATCGGATAAAAAAGACGAGTCTCTTGACTATCTGTTTGACCCCGAAAAAATTCCGGAAGATGGCGGCAAGGCCTCTTATCCTAACGTCACCGGTCTGTTCAGAATAGATGATGACGGATACTACTATTTCCGTTCACAGGATGTTTTCGCGGAGCTTAACAGAGAGCAGGAATATGATCCTGCCGATCCTAAGCCAAAAACGTCTACAGATACCAACAAAATTACGCTTTATGATACGCCCTGGCGGGAGGAATACGCCAGAGGTCAGTTCTTCCCCTTTAACGACTGGACGAACCTCTTTTATGAGGTAAACGGGAATATCGGGCAGTGGGGAGATCAAGGCTATCAAATCAACCATCAGCCCATGAACCACTGGTTCGGTATGAGCATCGAGACCGAGTTTATGCAGATGTCGGGAGATACCGACATGACCTTTGAGTTTTCCGGTGATGACGACGTGTGGATATTCATCGACGATGTGCTGGTGGCAGACGTCGGCGGCAATCATAGCCGTATCCGCGTAACTATTGACTTTTCTACCGGTGATATCAAGTATTGGAGAAAACTTGAGTACGATGGTATCAATGGCAAAGATTTTATAGATCCCAGGGGCGAATCTACCTTGTACAAAATGTTTGAGGATGCCTCTAATGCGGGTGCTCTTTCAGCGGAAGAGTTTGCAAATATGAAATGGCGTAATAACGCCACCTTTGCCGACGGCACTATGCATACTCTGAAGTTCTTTTACTTAGAGCGCGGAAACGCCGCGTCAAACTGCAATATCAGCTTTAACCTCCAGAATCCGATCGTCGACCGCATACGTAAGGTGGATCAGAACGGCGACCCGCTGGAAGGCGCGGAGTTTGCGCTTTATGAGGCAATAACGAACAGTACTTTTAACGGCAGTAAGCAGTGGCACACCTCCGACGAGTTCATGGAAAGAGGCGCTCCGATAACGACCGCCGTAAGCGGAAGCAAAGGTTACGCTCAGCTTACCAACGCGAAAGGCGAACCCCTCACCTTTAACAAGGATACGTATTATATTCTGAAGGAAACGAAGACCCCGGCGGGCTACCGCGGTAATCCGCCGATCGTGCTGAAATATCACGAAAACACCAAGACCCTCACCGTTGTGAACAAGTACGAGGCGGGAGCTTACGCCAGCTTCGTCTCCGATTGGACATACTCGTCGGATGTCTACCCGGCGAAATACAATGATGACGGAACTTTCTCAAAAGACGCAGCTAACGTAACCGATCAGCTTACAAACGGTCTTGCTATCGTGGTGCCGGTCATCCGGTCGAAAAACACCACTGCCAAATGGTATCCTATGTACGGCTCAAACACCCTCGGCTGGAATACCGTTGAGCCAAAAAGCAACAGTCAGAATGACCTTATAAAGGCACTGGCTGAGGCTGCTTTCATGCAGATCACCGATGCCGATCCGAGAACTCAGCACTGGTATCTGAACTGGGACGGAGCGCGGCTGAGGGGTCAGATGGAAAACCTCCCAGGAGACGCTACGCGGTATGTTTTTAACGGCGGAAATGACGGAGAATTGGTAACGCTGTTTTTGTCGGGAGATGCGCTGAAGACATTGGGTCTGACAAACACATATGCCAATGACGACGAACGTTATAAGGCATTGAGCGAGACGCTGAAGGGAAAAACAGCGGAGGACCTTGTCGGGCTTGCCGGTGATTTAAAGCTCCTGTATACAGGCGACAATAACTTTTATAAAAACAACCGTACCGTGATCTACGTTCCAAACGAGCGGCGCGAACTGTGGGTGCGGAAGGTGGACGAATACGGCGACTCTATAAAAGGCGCTGAGTTTGCACTGTTCAAAAGCCCCGAAGACGCCGCTGCCGGTGGGACAACAACTCCTGTGGCTTTTGGCACGACAGATGAAAGCGGTATGCTGGTCTTCCGCGCAGATGCAGGAAATCAAGCAGGTTATGCTCAGATGGACTGGGACTATGGCAGAGCATACAATCAAACGGTTGTCTACTGGCTGAAAGAGATCGCCGCCCCCGAGGGCTACGAGCTGAATGAGAGCCTTATCCGCGTCGAAGTCAATAACGCGGGTGTTTACGCCAACGCCACCGGCTTTGGTCCCGACGGTCAGCTCCTTACGGGCGACTCTGCCGCCAACGACGGCATTAAAGTAGAAGCTTCTCTCGGCAGGCTGACCCAGACGCTGGTAAAATACGCCGAGGGTATTGTTGATGAGACGCTCACGCACATCACTACTGCCAAGCAGACCTCGAACAGCAGTAACGGAGCTATAAATTCCTGGGCTGACGCAAACGGCGAGGCAGATAGTAAAGCCCTGACCTACGACAAAGCCAACGGGTATGGTTCTGTGATGTTTGAGGCAGAAAACGGATATGTCCGCGTTATGCCGCGGCAGACGCAGGGGATCACGTCCTCTGCTGCCAAGCGGGATAACCTGAACGGCATTGATCTGGACGGTCTGTTCAGTCTGATAAACACGGTAGTTGTTACGGATGCGACGGCTTCCGTAACTGATCCGTCCATAAGCACAGGCGGTCTGACTGTCACCAAAACTGTTAAGGTCCCGGAGGGCGAGAAAATCGACACTGAAGCGGAATTTGCCTTTACTGTTACGCTCAGCGACAAGACCTTTAAACATACTTATAAATTCACAAACGGTAAAACAGTCACATTTGATGGCGGCGTGGCGAAGTTTACCCTGCGCCACGGAGAAAGTGTAACATTTACAGGGATTCCTGCGGACGTTACATACAAGGTTGTTGAGGATAAGGCTGAAGGATATTCGGCGTCTTCCACCGGCTCAAGCGGAAATATCGCCGCAAATAAAGTCTCCGAAGCGGTGTTTACCAATACAAAGATCAAAGAATCTGACAGCAGCACACCCGAAAGCAGCGATTCGGAAGAAACCGATCAAAAAACGGATGAACCATCCAAGCCAAGCACGCCCAAAGACAATCCGAATACCGGACTTGAAACGGGTTTAGGCGTCGGGTTAATTATCATTATACTGTTATTTATAACAGTAATAACCGCGGTGATCCTGAGAAGAAAACGCGACAGGCATCAGAAATAATTAAATAAAGTTGATCACCTATTATTGTCCGAACCAAGGGGTTCGGACAACGGTAGGTGATCTTGTTTTAAATGCCGTTTTCCTGTTCGATATAAGAACATATTTTTTCGTATTACCATCACAACTACGCAAATAAATTCCGGACACGCCATATCATTTGCGTCACTTACAATGTTTATTTCAATCAAGTCCACTAGTTCACTTGTCGAAAAATCTTTTTGCAGCGGTTAGACAAAAACGCCCCGCACGTTAATGAGGGTGCGATATAGAAGTATTGCCTGAATCGGGCAACAGCGTCCGGCAACGTTCTACGCATGGAACGTGTTGCCAGAGGCGTCCCGCACGTTGTTGTGGGACGTTTTCTTTATTGCCTGCTGTCAACTTCCCAAAAAATCCTCGACCAGCTCATAAGCGTGTATCTCAGACGCTTCCAATTTGTTAAGCAGTCGGACAAAATCCTCTATTTCTTCTTTGCGTGTCGAAATATCGTTTATCTCCACTGAGGCTCCGGCTATACCGTAGCTGATCGTTGTCATATCTTCCACGCATATTTCTTTTTCAATTACTCTCCACATTTTAACCTCGAATATTATTATTTGACGTCTTTACTGTTGTATATTATTATAGCATAACAATCTACAAGATAGAAGAAACAATGTTTTCTGTTATACAATATTTTGTAGTTACTAAAAATTTTTGTTGACTTTTCATAGAATATGCGGTATAATTTAGACATAGCAGCACAAAAAAATCAAAAATTTGGAGGTAATTATGTTTGGCAAAAAGAAAAGCTATACAGAACAGCCGCTTGGCTATTGGGAACAGGCGTCGTATTTTATGGCAATTCCAGAGGAGGGAGATAACAAGTGGACTCCCGATAAGATAGTTGAAGCGATAAAGGAAATTGAGGGCGTCGAGATAAAGAATACCTCGATAGACGGCGACACGCAGGTGTTTTATGTGCTGATGAATTATGACGGCGAGGAATATCAGGCGGGATTTTGCCCGGGAGGGTTTTCGCTGCCCGAGTCGTTTGCTTACGGAATGCGAAACTTTGCCCCCGAGGAAGCCGAGAAGATGAAAAGCGCGAAAGAAGCGATGACCATTTCAATGGCGTTTAAAAGCGAACCGAAAAAATCGTTTCACCTACAGCTTAAGCTTGCGGTCGCGGTGGTTCCAAACCTTATCGGTTTGGTTGACGAAAGCGCCGAGCGTGTTTTCCATCCTAAATGGGCAAAGCTCGCGGCACAGTCTAAGGTCTCTCCCGCGGCGGGCGATCTTTTCGGGGTTCAGGCGGTATCAGCCGAAAGCGGCGCGGTATGGCTTCATACTCACGGGCTGTGCAGATGCGGGCTTACCGAGCTTGAAATTCTCAATTCCGACGTTAAGAATTACAACAATCACTACAATCTGCTTTTTTCTTTCGCAAGCTATCTGCTTGACAATACCAACAAGGACTTCGATCCCGCAAAGGATATCGCGTACATCGGCCTGCTTACGGGGAATATTCCCGTAGTGGCAACCTGCCGCTCGTGGACGGCGGCGCTGAACGAATACGGAAAGCTTGAGCTTGGCGGAGAAAAGGACAGACAGGAAGCACACAATTCCAGAACAAGTCCGGTATTTATCTATAAGTCGCCGGAAGACATGAAAAAAGGAAAGCTCACCAAGGTAAACGAATACGACAAGCTCTGGGGAGAAAATCCTATCTTCTTTTTCAGCGACGCGGAAACCGCGCGCATGAAGGCGCTTGCCGAGGAACGCTTTGATTATGTGAAACGGGCTTTTGAAAACAAGGAAAACCACATACTTATAAAAATAGGGCTTGAAACGGACCACGAGGACAACAACCTCGAGCACATCTGGTTTGAGCTGACGGAGCTTGCGGGAGATAAGTTCAGGGCGCGCCTTACTCAGGAGCCGTACGACGTAAGCGGGATACACCAGGGTGATGAGCGCGAGTTTACCGTTAAGGATATTACCGACTGGATAATCTACACTCCGAAGCTCGGAATCAGCCCGAGCGATGTTTATCTGCTTGATGTATAATAAAATCAGCCGCGGTAAAATTTACTGCGGCTGTTCTGCATTTTTGTTGTGTTTTATTCTTTTCGGGGAAAAACCTTTCTGAAGAAAGGCTTTTTCCCCGAACCCCTTTTCCAAAGACTTTTTACTCTTTGATTCGCAGCGTCCTCATCGCGTTTAATATCGCCAATACCGAAACTCCTACGTCAGCGAACACCGCCGCCCACATATTCGCGAATCCGAGCGCGGACAGGATAAGTACCGCCGCCTTTACCGCCAATGCGAACACGATGTTCTGGATAACGATTCGGCGGGTCTTTGCGGAAATTCTCACCGCAAGCGGGATACTGCCGATGTTGTCGTTCATAAGTACAACATCCGCGGCTTCTATCGCGGCGTCCGAGCCGAGCGCTCCCATGGCAATTCCTACGTCCGCCCTCGCAAGCGACGGCGCGTCGTTCATTCCGTCGCCGACAAAAGCAAGCGCGCACTCGGCAGACTTTGCCGCGAATATTTCCTCAACAGCCTTGACCTTTCCGTCGGGCAAAAGCTGGGCTCTTACCTCGTCAATTCCAAGCTTTTGGGCGATATCCTCCGCCGCGCTTTGCCTGTCTCCCGTAAGCATAATTTTCTTCGCGGAGCAGAGCCTGTCAAGCTCGGCGAGCGCCTCCTTCGCGTTGTCCTTGGGCGTATCGCTTACCGAGATACAGCCCGCGTATTTTCCGTCAGCCGCGCAGAAAACGACTGTTCCCGGAGAATCATCACCGTTAAATTCCTCGCCGAAGATCCCCTCTTTTATCATAAACCGCGCGTTTCCCGCGAGTATCTCTTTTCCGTCAATAATCGCCCTTACGCCGAAGCCCGCTATCTCCTCGGCGTTTTCCGTCTTGGGAATCTCAATGCCCTCCGCCGCTTTTACGATGGATTTTGCGATAGGGTGATTTGATATTTTTTCCGCGGCGGCGCAAAGGTTAAGCAGTTCGTTTTCCGACAATCCTGAATTTTCGTCGGGCTTTATTTCCGACACGGAAAAGCTGCCCTTTGTAAGCGTGCCTGTTTTATCGAACACGAATATCTTCGCTTTCGCAAGCGTTTCGAGATAGTTCGCGCCCTTTATCATTATCCCGCGCTTAGCCGCCGCGCCTATCCCGCCGAAATAAGACAGCGGCACGGAAATTACCAGAGCGCACGGACAGCTTACCACCAGAAACGTAAGCGCCCTGTATATCCAGTCGCTCCAGTTGCCGAAGATAAGCGACGGGATGACCGCCAGCAATACCGCCGCGCCGACCACTATCGGCGTGTAAACTCTCGCGAAACGCGTGATAAAGCTTTCGGTCTTCGCCTTGCTTTCGGACGAGTTTTCCACAAGTTCGAGTATCTTTGAAACGGTCGAGTCGCTGTACGGCTTTGTCACCCGAATTTTCAGCAGACCGTTTGCGTTTACCGAGCCGCTGAAAATCTCGTCGCCGACTGTTACGTCACGGAGCGCGCTTTCGCCCGTAAGCGCCGCGGTATCAAGTCCGCTTGAACCGAAAACTACCACTCCGTCCAGCGGAACCTTTTCTCCGGGTTTTACGACGATAATCTCTCCTATCTCTACCTCGTCGGGTTCTACCTCAAGTACTTCGCCGTCTCGTTCGACATTCGCGCTTTCGGGATTTATGTCCATCATATCAGCGATGGATTTGCGTGATTTTCCCACAGCGAGTGCCTGAAACAGCTCGCCCACCTGATAGAATATCATTACAGCCGCGCCCTCGGAGTATTCTCCGATTATCATTGCGCCGATAGAAGCTATCGCCATAAGAAAGTTTTCGTCGAACACCTGTCCGCGCGCGATGTTTCTTACTGCTTTCCACAGAATATCATAGCCCGCCGTGAGGTAAGCTGTGAGAAACACCCCGAGCCGTACAAACCACATAACGGAAAACCGCTCGGGTTCATGCGGGAGGAACAGACCTCCCGCAAACAGCGCCGCCGAAACTATGATTCTTATCAGCAGTTTTTTCTGTTTTCTTGTCATTTCAGGCTCACCTTATTTCAATACTACCGTGCAGTCCGGCTCGACCTTTTTAACGCACTCGACCGCCTGCTTTACAACACCGTCGAATTTATCGTCGTCGGCTTCGATAGTCAGCTTCTGAGTCATAAAGCTTACGGAGGCGTTGGTCACTCCGTCGATTTTCTTAATGGCGGCTTCCATTTTAGCGGCGCAGTTCGCGCAGTCGAGATCAACAAGCTTAAATGTCTTTTTCATATCAATGTGTCCTTTCAGATTTTTCTCAGATTTTTTCAATGACCGCGTAGCAGCACGGAACAAACCCGTCGACGGTTTTTGTTCTTAATTTGCCGCAGCCGCAGTTTTTAAGCATCGCCTTGTATTCTTCGACGGAATAATCCGACGACGCCTTATAGCCTAAGAGTCCGTAGAGCTTAAGCAGTGCCGAGTCGCTTTTGCCTTTGGTAATAAATGTCGGAAGCAGAAGTCTTCCGCCCGGCTTTAACACGCGGTATAATTCCTTTACGGCTTTTTCGGGAGCGTCAAGCAGATGAAGAACATTTCCCGCGATAACAACGTCGTAGGTGTTGTCGGGGTCTTCCAAATGGAAGATATTCCGCGGTTCAAACGTGATGTTTCCTATCCTTACGGATTTTGCTCTTGCCTTTTTAAGCATATTTTCGGAAAGGTCTGTGCATAAAACGCTTTTCGCTTTTCTCGCCGCCGCGAGGGATAATTCTCCCGTGCCCGCCGCGCAGTCAAGCACGACCGCGCCGCGCGGAGTAAGCCGTCTTGTCAGAGCGCATATCTCCCGATATACCTTGCTGTTGAACGCCTCGGCAAAATCGTAAAGACCCGCTACCCTGTCCCAGAATTCCATAAATACCAACTCCTTTTCCGTTTTTATTCATTAACGTGCTCGAGTCCCTGCTCCAATATCGTGTTGACGTGGCTGTCCGCAAGCGAGTAGAAAACAACTTTTCCGTCACGGCGAAACCGCACCAGCTCGGCGTTTTTCAATATCTTAAGCTGATGTGATACCGCGCTGCTCGACATTCCCACAGCTACCGACAGATCGCACACGCAAAGCTCTCCGCCCGAAAGAGCGCCCAATATCTTTATGCGGGTGCTGTCGCCGAAGACCTTGAACAGCTCCGCAAGGTCTATCAGCGTATCGTCGTCGGGCATTTTACCGCGTATCTTTTCAATTTCCTCGGGGTGTACGCAGATAAGCTCGCAAGAAGGCGCCTCGGTTTGGATCTCATTCAGTATTTCGCTTTTAGTTTTCATAATTCTCCTTTAAAACTGTTCAATTGAACATCTGTTCAATTGTTCTGATTTTATTCTATCACTATATCCTGTTTTTGTCAACAGCATTTTTCGGCAAATTTTCAAAATATATCTTTTATTTTAATTTTTTCCGAGTAATTCTCGCTTATTCTCGTTATATTAAGGATATATCAAAAAATGAAATGAGCTTAAAGAAACAGAGAAAAACCGAGAGAATTAAAGAGAAACACACAGAAAACGGGATATATTTTAAAATTGCGGGAAAATGTACTTGACAAATCGGAAAAAAGGCGTTATAATAACAAATGTTGCGAATGATATTCAAAATTTTACAGGAGGATCAAAAATGTCAACTTATATGCCTAACGCAAAGACAGTTGAGCGCACATGGTACATTCTCGACGCGGCTGACAAGCCTCTCGGAAGAGTTGCCGCTGCGGCTGCTCATCTGCTCAGAGGAAAGCACAAGCCGACCTTCGCGCCTCACTGCGACTGCGGCGACCACGTTATTATCCTGAACTGCTCTAAGGCAGTCCTTACGGGCAAAAAGCTCGAAAACAAGGTTTACAGATGGCACACCGGCTATATCGGTCATCTCAAGGAAGTAAGCTACGACAAGCTTATGAAGACCAATCCCTGCAAGGCTATGACTCTTGCGGTTCACGGAATGGTTCCCGATACGACTATCGGCAGAAAGGCTCTGACCAGACTTCGCTGCTATGCGGGCGCAGAGCACAACAACGCGGCTCAGAAGCCCGTTGAGTACAAACTTTAAGGAGGGCTTTTGTATGTACGAATCTAAACCTTATTACTACGGAACAGGCAGAAGAAAGCACTCTGTTGCGCGCGTAAGAGTTTATATCGGAAGCGGCAAGATCACTATCAACAACAGAGATATCGACGACTACTTCGGTCTTGACACTCTTAAGCTTATCGTTCGTCAGCCCCTTGCGCTTACGGATACTGTCGGAAAGTTCGACATCGTATGCACGGTTGCGGGCGGCGGCGTTACGGGTCAGGCGGGCGCTATCCGTCACGGTCTTTCGAGAGCGCTTCTTCAGTACAGCGACGAGCTTCGTCCCGTTCTCAAGAAAGCGGGCTTCCTCACTCGTGACCCGAGAATGAAGGAAAGAAAGAAGTACGGCTTGAAGGCAGCGAGACGCGCTCCGCAGTTCTCGAAGAGATAATTACAGCGTATCAGCGGCGCGAATCAACGGTTTATCCATATTTTGCGTTTGCTCGGAATGGGAGCGGCACCATGCCGCCCGCAGTTCTCCAAGAGATAAGAAATCGCTTGTGTGGTTTAGTGGAAATCGCGTATTTTCGCCGTTTGTGCCGCTTTGGGATTGGCTGAAATGGGGTCAGATCCGAACGGTAACTAACACGAAACTAACAGGTAACAAACAAGATTATAAGGCATTTGCCCTCGCGGTGAGTGCCTTATTTTTATGGTAATTTGCACGGAGAAACCGCCGACTGAAAAGTCGGCGGTTGGTTCGTTTTAAATTTGCGGGAAAAGAAGTTTAATCCTTCTTTTTTCTTAGATTGCGCAGCGCAATTACCATTGCCAGCAGTCCGGAAATTCCCGTCAGCAATATGTGCAGCGCGATGTTGGAACCTGTTCTCGGAGACTCGTCCTTCTCACCGCTGACAACCTTCTTGCGCTCCTCAGGTTCTTCCTCCTCTGTCCAGTATGCGTAGAGTGTAAAATCCTGTGTGACAGGCAGACTGAAATCATATCTGCTGTCATAGTCGAAGTCAGGGTCAGTATACCAGCCATTAAATTCGTATCCCGGTCGTATCGGGTCGGCAGGCTTGACAAACTTACCTCCATAATATATGCGTATCTCTTCTATATCAGTCGCATGCCGGACCAAGGTGACGATGTAATAGTTAGGATGCGTTTCTCCGGTTTTAGAGTCATAGAAACCGCCACGCTCCGGGATAGTGCTGACCTGACCGTCCTTTTCTACTACAGAACCTGCGGGAAGATCAACTCTGCCGTTATCATCCGGCTTGAGCGTACCGCCGTTTTCAGGCGCGGTAACAGTCGTATCGCCGAGCTGCGCCTGGCCGCCTCCGGGAAGTATTACGTTACCGTCCTTATCCAGAATGCCGCCATTTCCGGGTCCAACAGTAATGTCAGAATCGCCGTTTCCGGGATGAACAGTGCTGCCCTCGGGTAAAATGACATCATCGTCGTTGCCGATCTCTATACCGTCGGCGAAGTCCTCGCCCTCCGGCGGATCGATGGTGCCTAATATGTTGCCGTCTTCATCGGTAACGGTCACGTCGTCTTTGTTATTGGTTATCTCTCCGTTCTTCTTTTCCACCGTTTCATTTGGCATCAAAACAGTTCTGCCATCTTCAGTCGGAGTAATAACTATTACAAGCGTGCTGTATGACGCAAAGGCTCCCTGCGTTTCGTCATAGGAAAGGGTCATGATCCTGCTTCTGAATACAGGGTCTATCGGCTTGTAGCGAATATACAATGTATATTCCGTATTTGCCTTGAGACCGGGGAACATACCGCTCTCATTCCAGTTTTTCTCGTCGATGGAGTATTCCAACCCATCATGCTCGGCGGTATTGTTTATGATGATGCCCGTGGCGCTCTTGGTCACCGCGATGCGGTCATGGGGGATATCCCGTCGTGCCGGAATAAACAGCTCCTGTATCTCGGATACATGGTTGTCATCTTCCCTAAATCGGATATATATGACGTTGTCCGCGATATCCCATTCAGACTCAACGACAGACATGCCGTCCGTGAAAGGTGTCCACGGTCCGTTCGGGTCATCGGCAAATTCTATCGTTCTGTTGGTAGTGTCGGTGCTGACGAGGATCTCGTCTATATAATTGACCAGCACACCCGGCTCTGCCCATGTGGCTTTGTTGATTACAAACGTAGCCTCGCCGCCGCTTACGATATAGTTGCCGCCCGCTTTGTTTATGATCGTTATGGTGGCGGTACCTGCCTCGATGTTATTGCTGTATTCGACAGTGTACTCGCTTGCGGGTATCACCTTATCGCCGTACCAGGCGATGATATCCGGCTTGATCTCTTTGCCTTCCGCATAGGTGAATGGCCCGCCTAAGACCTCCACTTTATCAACGGTGACTTCCTTGGGCTTTACCGTAAAGGTGATCTCGGCTCTTGCAGAGTAATATTCGTCGTCTTCTGCTTTAACAGCGACGATCTTTACATCGCCCACACCGGTGATAGTAACTTTTCCGGTATTCTCATCAACAGTATCAACAGTAGCGCTTCCTTTTTCGACACTCCAGGTAACTTTTCCGGTGCCTGAGCCACCGTCGGTTTCTAACGTAAAGGTGTCGTCATAGATCATCACCGTATCGGGGAGATTGATGATCTTCAATGTATCCTGATCCGCCTTGAGTACTTTTAATGCTATTTCGGTCGCGGCAGGTACATCGCTGCCGACCGCCTCTTTATATTCCTCTCCCAACGGATTGTAGTAAACGGTCAGTGTATGATTGCCCGCGGCAAGAGTGTCAAGCCAGTTGCCCTTAAAGGTGATGGAAGTGACCTTGTTTGCATCATCTTTGTTTGCATCATCTTTGGGGTCGGTGGTATAATTCGTGTTGGATATGATAGTTCCATCAATCCGAATTTCCCTTATGGTATTGCCGTTGGATTTTACATCGGCCGTCACATCGGTCTTAGTAGTTTTTGTGTATTCGATGTTTTCGGTATCCTGCTCGGCGTCGGTGTATATAACGATACCGTCGGAGGAGATATATGTCGCGTGACCCACATGGTCGATGATCCTGACATAAAGAACATACTTGCCGTCTTTTGGCAGAGACACACTGCCGTTAAATGTAAGCCAGTTCAAGCCGGTTATTTTTTCGGTTTTGACAGGACCATCGGTTGAGAGATAATAATCGAACGATTTGACGCCGCTTTCTTCTCTGTCATCTGCCTCAGCGACGAGCGTTTGCCCGCCAAGATAGAACAGACCGAAGGTTATATTATCGGGAGTGCTGTCCCACGAGGCTGATTTATCCTTGATTTTGATCGAGCCGACGGGGGATTGACTATCGGTCTTTATTGTTTCCGTGACAGGGATCTCGCCGGTGATGTAGCCGCTTGCGTTCTTAAGATAGATCACATCGCCGGATGTCCAATTTTTCACGGAGAGGTGATCCTCAAAAGGCCCGTTCAATTCCGCGGAGATTGTATAACCTGTCGCAGGAGTAATGGTTACTGTTTCATTTTCATTGACCCAGAGCACACCCTTAACAAGGTGTCCTCCGCTCACGGTGTACGCTTCGTTTAGGGGAGGAGCGTCCAGGTATTTGATAATAAACTCCCAACCACCGGTCAGGTTATCGCTTCCGAAGTAGTTGCTTCCCTCGGAAACGTCAATTTTGACGGTGTAGGTTCCCACTTTAGTCGGAGAATCAACCTCCGTACCGCTCTCGTCGTAATATCTGATTTTAGTGATGTTGCCTACGCCCTTTTCATCATAGGCGGAATTAAGTTCTACCGTCGCGGTCTTTTTGTCGCCTGTATAGATAAGATCTGTCGGCGGGGTGAACTTGAACATATCAGCCTTGAGCTCGGCACGGGCAATGGCATAGGTCGTTGTACCGCTGACGATGTAATTACCGCCGTCTTCATTCTCAATCTTTACAGTAACGGTTCCCGCATTAGTCGTATCACCGATGTAACTTATGTTGTACTCCTCGGCGGGGATCTTATCAATGCCGTCCATAACCGTGACGGTAGGCGTATGCTGATTGCCGTCATATTTAAATCCGGCCGGGTCAAGTTTGATTGTCGGGTTGTTGACCTCTTTGGGTTTTATGATAAAGGTCTTTGTGGCAGTGCTGCCTTTAGAGTTGACTGTCTCTTTCAGCGTGAGCGTTAAGGTGTATTCTCCGGCATTCTTACGATCAATATCCGGCCCCGACCATGTGATTTCCACTTTTCCGTCTGTCACGCCTGTGATAGTATAGTCAGACTCCGTAGGATCGGGGATAGTTCCCTTATCATATATCTTTGTTGTAATTTCGGGATTGTTAAAAGCGATCGAGGGTGAAGACTGTTCGATTTTAAAGGTCGTTTTAGCCTCTCCACCATAATTGCCTGTACCCTTAACGGTGACAGTGTATGTTCCTACGTTTTTTATCACGCGTTCGTTTTTATCATTGATAATGTCATAGGTGTACTCGGTTTCATACATCAGCGGCTTATTATCCAAAGACACTGAGACCTCGTGCGTCTGCTCCTGGCCGGTATAGGTGTAGTTGTAGCTCTCATCACCGACCTTGACAGTTACGTTTGCTTTATCGATTGGCTTGGGCTCTATTATGAGAGTCGCCGTTTTGTCGTCGATCTGAGCATATCCCGATTCCTCATGTTCCGGTTCCTTTGCCATCGTGAATTTAGCCGTGACTTTGTATGTTCCCGCGTTGATGGGAGCGTCCGGAGATGAACCGTATTTTGTATTGCCGGTGCCCTCATATGTGTACGTTATTTCTTCCACGCTGGGATTTCCATCTTCACCTTTGATGTTGTCCTTGTCAATCGTATGCGAAATCGGCTCGCCGGTATAGGTCGCTGTTTTGGTAGTGTAGCTTACCTCGCCCGGTTCGAGCGGTTGCAGTTCTACAATGACTTCTAAGTATTTATTGTCGGAGTTTTCAATCACGTCTGCAAAATTGGTACTGCCCAGATTCGGTTCGCCGTAAATAGTCTGCTCTCCTAATGTATACGGATTATAGCCCGAATTTGACCAGTCTATTGCAGCGTGAAACGATGTTTGCCCGATATCGTTAATAGCCCCGTCGGCATAAATAGTGTGGCTGCCCTTAAACAAATCATAGATCTCTTGCGGTGGTGTTCCGAATTTCTTGCTGGTGACTTTACCATGCGATGGCGTTATGTTTATTACCTTACGCTTTAATACCTTGACATCTATTTGTTCACTTACGGCCTGATAGTTTGGATCGTCGGGAGTAAACGTGACCGTTGTTTTTTCTACTACGCCGCCGACAGTCCATTTATTTACGCTGAAAGAATATGTGCCTTCCAGCGGCTCGTTGTCAATTCCGAAAGCGCTTGCTCCGTCCAGATATTCATCGTTCAGCGTGTCGAATACATAAATCTCAATTTCTTCAGGCAGTACAACCTTTGGAATGGCCTTTTCGATATTAAAACTCCATGTGGCTGTTTCGACGCCTGCGCCGGAAGTCTTGGTGGCGGTGACGGTCAGATCTCTCATAATTCCGTTAACGGTGATTGTGCAGGTGTTAGTGTCCGTCGTTATAGTTATACAATCACTCGGCGAAACAGACCACTTCACGCCCACTCCTTCGGAGCCGCCGCTTGTACTCAACGTAAAGGTGTCTCCGTAATGAACGACATCCGGTGTGTCGATTATACTCAGCTCGGTCGAGGCATTTACCGTAACGCCTATGGTTCCGCCGAGAGAACCGCTGAACGCTCCGGTGCTGGCAGAGGGAACTACCTTATAATAAACATTGTACGTCTTGGGACGAGTACCTGTCGGGATCGCCTCGGAATAGGCATCACCGTCAAGGCTGTATAAAATCTTGCCGCCGCCGTTGGATATACTGCCGCTGTTGATAAGCTGTTTGGCAGAGCCGTCATAAGTAAGACCGTCTTTCGCTGTCGGGGGGATTATGGTGTAGACCTTATTTGACGGCTCGATTCTGACGGTGTTGCCGATCTTGTCTGAGTTGTACAAAATACCGTCCGTGACATTGATCTTGCCGTCGCCGGTTATACTGCCGTTATTGGTCAGGGTGGCTGTAACGGTAAGGATCATACCGCCCGGGATATCTACAGTGCAGTTTGACGGGAATGTCGCGTCATAATCGAGCACAGCGGAGCTGTACATCTTTCCGTTTCCGCTTTTTGTGTCAACAATAAGTCCTCCCTCTTTGATTGGGAGACCGTCGGAAAAGTTGGCGATAAGCACTCCGCCCGTCACATCAGACCAATGCGGAACGCCGCTATTGGCACCATAAGCTTCAACAACGCCGCCCGTCATCACGAGATGCACCGATACGTCGCTGTTGCCGCCGCTGCCGATACCGTAACTGTCAGTTTCCTCTCCGCCTGCGCGGGCGATAACATGACCGCCGTAGATCCCGACATAAAAATCCTCGTTGTTAGTCTGCACGCTGCCGCCGCTGCCGATGCCCGCGGCGTTGCCGGAACCGTTCGCTTTGACCGTACCTCCGTAGATCAGAAGCGTTCCGCCGCCTCTGCCGCAGTCAATAGCGGGGTCAGTGCCGGCGGCGCCGGCAATCAAAGCACCTGTGCCCTGTGATTGGCAGTAGATACTGAGTGAATTGCCGTTGCCCGCGACCCTGATACTCCCGGTAGTTATCAGAGTGCAGCCGTCACCCAGGATAAGATTGACGTCGCCGGATACTGTAACAGTACCGTTGATCGTGACGTCGCTGTTTACCACATACCAGCCCTCAGTCCATGTGACAGCAAAGTCGGAACTCTTCACCACGGCGGCTGTCTGATCAACCGTATTGCCGCTTGCGTCGCGGTAGGCGGTTGACACAGAGGTCTGCGCCATCTGCTTGTCAAAGAAGTCTAAAAGGGCATAGAAATTGTCAAGGCCGGTGATCCTGGCCTGCTGTTCTTCGGTAAGCTTACTATACGCGTTATAGGCATCCTGCATCAGGCGGTAAACATCATCCCGAGCGGCTTCGTCCATGGTCAGCACGTCTTCCGATGCGGGCAGTGCGTCGATCATAGTCTGAACAGCATTCAATGCTTCGTCAGACGCGGCTGTTGTTCCCTCCGGATCTTTTGCGGGATCGGTATTTCCCGCGGTTTCGGCTTCGGACAGTCCCGCACAAATGTAACATACAAAACCGCAGGGCGCGCCTTCTACCGGCTCGATATAGCCGCAAGACTCGTCATGGACATGGCCGCAATTTTCGACCAACGTTATGCAGCCGCTTTCCATGGTGCAGACGTGACCGCAGATTTCGGCCCTGCCGCTATCCTCTTCAAGAGCTCCGTCCTCTTCAACGCTGATCATGGTCTCTTCTTCGTCGTCCTCTTCGGGAGTTTCAGCCTCTTCGGTTCCGATATCGGTCTCTTCGTCCTCTCCTTCGGGAACTTCAGTCTCTTCGGTTCCGATATCTGTCTCTTCGTCCTCTTCTTCGGGAGCTTCAGCCTCTTCGGTTCCGATATCGGTCTCTCCGTCCTCTTCTTCGGGAGTTTCAGCTTCTTCGGTTCCGATATCAGGCTCTCCGTCGTCCTCTTCGGGAGCCTCAGTTTCTTCGGTTACGGTCTCGGTATTTTCGTCCTCGTTTTCAAGAGCCCCAGTTCCTTCGGACCCGACAGACACTTCGTCCTCGGTAGGTTCTGTCTCGTCCGTATCACTGTAACAACTCTCGTTATGTACATGGACGCATACCTCGACCAATGCATAGCAATCGTCAGTGTGCTCGTGAGCACAGGGAGCACCGTCAACAGCCTCTATGTAACCGCAATCCTCGGTGTGTTCCGTGTGGTGAGGGCAAAGTCCGTCCTCATACGATTCCGCGGCCCAGACCTTGGGGAGTGATATAGAGAGCACTGATATCGAGAGAATGATGCTCAAAATTCTCCGTTTCATATGGACCTCCTTATATGTGCACGGTGAATAGTTAATTTCCGCTATTATTTTCCGATCTCTTGTTGTGTTTTGATACACATACTATAATGTATTACTATTATATCACCTTTTGTTTGATTTGTCAACACACAAAACCTTGTGGTTTATAATATAATTTAGGATATTCGGCTACCAAAAAATGTAAAATCTGTTCGGGTTTTCCAAGTGTTGATCCGCGGCTTTCAGTCTGTTTGCAAATCAACAACCAACCCCCGAATCAAGGCGAGCCGCCTTTTGCACTACGTCTCACGCACGAAACGTTGTCAAAAATCGTTGCTCGAATCGTGCGATACTTTGTATATCACACGCTCCTTAATATTCGGGGGCTTTCATAATAACTGTGTATAACTGTACGGAAAGACTTGCGATCTTGGACTTTCGTTATTTCAGAAGATCCCATGGGTCAAAATAATTATAGTTTATTCCCGAAAAGATCGAGTCCTCCTTAAGGCTTTCTTCAAGCCTTTTCTGCAAGAGCTTGTTAAGCTCCTCCGAAAAATCATACCGAACCCCGCTCTCGCTGACATAACGGTTATAATCGGAGTCACTGCTTTTGGATGACTCGCTTTTGTAAAGGCTTTCAAGCAGCTTTTCCCATTTCTCCCACTGTGTTATGTTCTTTTCCGCTCTGCGAAGCATCTGTCTGTCAATAGAAGGAATTTTGTGCACGCTCATAATATCAACCTCGTTTAATATATCAATAATTTCAGAACATTGACAGCGGGAAGCCCTTTAATATTTGTTATATGAAAAGCTGTCAAATACCTATATATATTATCGGCACGAACCGGAAAATCTTTAGCCTTTTTTATACAAAAATATCCAACAAATTTTTAGATTTAATTATGTGACGGCAAACCATCAACCAACCTTTTCAGCTTGGAAAAGAGCTTTTCACACATACCGCGAAAATTTTGGCTTTTGTAAAAAAACTACTTGATTTTTTAGGAAAATAATGATATAATGATAAAGTTGATATCGAGGCGTGGCTCAGCTTGGTAGAGCGCTGCGTTCGGGAGCATGAAACTGTCCGAGCGCTTTGTTAAGCTATTTGTCGCAGATTTGCCTTAACAGTACGGATTTTCGGCGGTTACACCGCGCGGAAATCTTGGTCAGAATTCGGTTTGACCACATTTCTGACCACTTTCGTATCAACCGATAAATATTTCGAGGCGTGGCTCAGCTTGGTAGAGCGCTGCGTTCGGGACGCAGAGGTCGTGGGTTCGAATCCCGTCGCCTCGACCACATATGCCCTCGATTGGCTTGCAGAGCTGATCGAGGGCATTTCTTATTCTCTGATTTTCATTGATGGTTAAAATAGTAAATTTACATTTTAAGGACGCCAAAACGGCATACCTTCGAAAAATGTTATGAAATAAGCAACCCGCCATGTTTCAGGGCGGGTGA
>JAFLUF010000023.1 GCA_022508925.1 Oscillospiraceae bacterium
AGCCTATCGAGAGAAGGTTGTCATAATCTATCGGGATATCGAGGTGCTCCGCGGGAATACATCCGCCCGAAGGTCCGCCCGTCTGAGCCGCCTTGAATTTCTTTCCGTTGGGGATTCCGCCGCCGATCTCCTCAATGACTGTGCGGAGCGTCGTACCCATCGGAACCTCAACAAGTCCCGTGTTCTTTATCTTACCGCCGAGCGCGAATACCTTTGTGCCCTTGGATTTTTCGGTTCCCATAGAAGCGAACCAGTCCGCGCCGTTAAGGATTATCTGGCATACGTTCGCGTAGGTCTCAACGTTGTTCAGAACGGTGGGTTTTCCGAAAAGTCCCTTTACAGCGGGGAACGGCGGACGCGGACGCGGCTCGCCGCGGTTGCCCTCGATAGAGGTCATAAGCGCGGTTTCCTCTCCGCATACAAACGCTCCTGCGCCGAGTCTCAGACCCAGACGGAACTTAAAGCCCGTTCCGAAGATGTCGTCGCCGAGCATTCCCGCTTCTTCAGCCTGTTTGATAGCTATTTTAAGACGCTCAACAGCGATGGGATACTCCGCTCTTACATAAATATAACCCTGGTTTGCGCCGATAGCATAGCCGGCGATCGCCATTGCCTCGATAACGGTATGCGGGTCGCCCTCAAGCACCGAGCGGTCCATAAACGCTCCGGGGTCGCCCTCGTCGGCGTTGCAGCATACAAACTTCTGGTCGGCGTCCTTTACAAGGTTTCTCGCGAGCATCCATTTTTTGCCCGTGGGGAAGCCCGCGCCGCCGCGTCCGCGAAGTCCGGAATTGAGTATCACCTCGATAACGTCGTCGGGGGTGAGCTGAGTCAGGCACTTATGCAGCGCCTGATAACCGTCGCGCGCTATGTACTCCTCGATATGCTCGGGGTTGATAACTCCGCAGTTTCTAAGAGCCACACGGTTCTGGTTTGCGTAGAAAGCAGTCTCGTTAAGCGACTTTATATCATCGCCGGTCACTGTTTCCTCATAAAGATATTTCTTGACGGGCTGACCGTTTTTAAGGTGCTGCTCTACGATCTCGGGGATATGCTCCGGCTCGGTCTTGGAGTAGAATGTGCCCTCGGGATAAACTATCATGATGGGACCGAGAGCGCAAAGACCGAAACAGCCTGTCTTTATTACGTTTACCTTGTCCTCCAGGCCGTTTTTCTTTATCTCATCGATAAGCACGTCTACTATTTTCATTGAGCCGCTCGAGGTACAGCCCGTACCTCCGCACACCAAAACGTCGCGGACGCCGCTGTCCTTTCCGTCTATGCGGGTGCCTACAACGTCGGCGTACTTAGCTTTTACGGCGTTAAGCTCGTCGATTGTTTTAATAACGTTCATTCGTAAACTTTCCCTTCTATCAGTTGTATTTTGCGAGTATAGTGTCAATATCGTCAGGCGTAAGTCTTCCGTAAACGTCCTCGTTTACCGTAAGGACCGGAGCCAGTCCGCAGGCGCCTATACAGCGGCACGCGTCAAGCGAAAACTTTCCGTCGGGAGTGATCTCTCCGCCCGCTATCCCGAGCTTTTCCTGAAGCTTGTCGTAAAGATCGCCCGAACCTTTTACATAACAAGCCGTACCGAGACACACGGAGATTCTGTACTTGCCCTTGGGGTTGATAGAAAACTGCGCGTAGAAGGTAACCACCCCGTAAACCTTTTCGAGAGGTATCTCCATAGCGTCCGCTATCATCTGCTGAACCTCAATGGGAAGATACCCGTAAATTTCCTGCGCCTCCTGAAGAACAGGCATAAGCGCGCCCGGGTCGTCCTTGTGCTGACTGATGACCTCTCTGAGCTTTTTTTCCTGCTCGGGCGTTCCCGCAAAAGGGATCGCACTCTTTTTAAAAGCCATTATATAGCCTCCTTATCTTTCCGCTTTTCGCGGATTTTTTGCAGAATACACGGCAAGCCCCCGTTATATCTCCGAGGCTTTGCCATCACAATATATATTATAACACAAGCTTGAAAAAAAGTCTACAACTATCCAGAAATTATAAACAAACGAAACGAACATTTTAAATAGATTTTTTTCACCTTTTTTTGTGCATTTTCAACAAACTGCGTGCTCTCATGCACAAAATATGCAAAATTTGCACATAAAAACTGAAACAAAATTTTCACGGAAATTTTTTAATAGCTGAGAAAAAAGTTTATTTTTTACAAAAAAATTACAATATAATTACAGTTTTGTAATAAATGTTGACATTGGAAAAAGATGTGCTATAATAGACTCAAGAGGACAGCACAGTATAAGCTTCGGATCTCGTTTCGGTATTCTTCTGACATGTCCTCACCCCTTCCATTTTTCGGGGCACGGCGAGTTTACATATATTTTCCAGCTTTAGTCAAATCTCCTTCCATTTCCTTCCTCGCTTATGGCCCCCGGACACTTTGCTCCCGAGCATACACTCGGGAGCTTTTCTTTTTTATTCATCGTTTTCTAAAGGATTTTCCGCCTGACCTTCGCCGCTTTCGGAGACGTTTTCTTCGCCGTTTTCCTGTTCGTCCGGTTTGCAGCCGGCAGATATTTCTTCCCCATCACCGAGAATGCTCGGCGCTTTTTGGTTCTTTTTAGCTTCGCGCTTTTGCTTATATTCAAGCTCCTCGCGGCGCTCGCTGTCGATAAGCTCTTTGGAAGCCTCGGTGTTGACATAAAGCGGGATGTTTTTCTTTTTCGTAAGTATCTTGAATGTGACATAAAGCGCTGTTCCGGCGACAAAGCATACCGCGGCGAGTATCTGTGATATTTTTAGCTCTCCCGCCATAAGGCTGTCCGAGCGGTTTCCTTCGATAAAAAAGCGCCCGAGACCGTACCATGAGAGATAAAGCAGCATTATTTCGCCGTCAAAGCTTCTGAGCTTTTTCGAGTAAAAGTGAAGCAGGATAAACCCGAGCAAACACCACGCGCTTTCATACAAAAAGCACGGGTGAACGGGCGTTTCGCCGATTATCGTGCCTTTCATAGCGAACAGCCAGCTTTCGTCGCACGCCGAGCCGAACGCCTCCTGGTTTATGAAGTTGCCCCATCTGCCGATCGTCTGACCTATGAGAAATCCGAGCGCGGCGGCGTCGCACGCGGCGAAAAAGTTTATTTTCCTGACCCTGCACATAATAAGGGCGACTAACAGCGCGCCGATTATTCCGCCGTAGATCGCTAAGCCCCCGTCGTGGATCTTGGTGAATGTGGTTACAAGATCGTATTTCATTCCCGAATTCGGGTCGAGCGAGGTAAATACGCAGTAGTAGATACGCGCTCCGAGGAAGCCTCCGATGATCGACGTGAAAACAACGTCGAAAAACCTGCCCTTCGGAAGTCCGAAAACCTTGTCGCAGCGCATGGTCGCGTATATATACGCAAGCATTATCCCTATCGCTATCAGGATACCGTACCAGTAAATCGAAAGCCCGAATACCTCAAATCCGCGGCTGTATGTTATCGTCGTTCCCTGAAAAAGGTTCGGAAACTCAACGGTTATCTTATCCGTCGCGGAGCTTGAAGCAAGATTGAATAAGTTCATTTAAGTTCTCCTCCGATGTCTGTCGTTAAATCGGTTCTACAATAGAAATACACGCGTTTTCCTCGTCAATATCCCTCAGCTTTTCGATAAGCGTTTCGTAGTCCGCCGAAGCGGTCGTCTGAATGGCGCAGAAGGGCGAGACCTCCGACAAAACCGCCTCCGAAAGCGTGTTGCATACCGAACGGACATTGGTAAAGTCCTTTACGAGAGAGCCGTAGGTCGCTTTCTTTACACGCTCGAACAGCTCGCGCGCGGGCGGATTTTTCTTGTAATATACGAATAATTCCCGCATCTTTTCAAGCACAAGCTCGGGATTTTCGCTTTCTCCGCGTGCTGCGGGGAAGAAATATCCGCGTCCGTTGAAAACGCTTACGGACCATTCGTCGTTGAGAGTGCCGTCCCCGCGCATCTGCTCGTAAAACTCCGAGGAGCTTCCGAAAAGCATATCCAGCAGAATGTTGTAATAAATATAGTCTGTTATCTCCTGTTCTTTGTAAACCGCCGGGCGCTTGAAGCCTATCTCAAATATCGGCTTTGACACGGGCATTTTCAGGCGTGTTATCTTTCGGTTTACCTCATACGGCTCGTCACATTCCGCCGTCTCAACTTTAAACGGCTTTGCGGCGCCGAGCTTTTTCTCGCAGATATCGACTATCTCTTCGGGGTCGATATTTCCCGCCGCGCACAAAAACATATTAGACGGGCTGTAAAACGCGTTGTAGCAGTCGGTAAGAGTTTGGGGAGTTATCTTCGCTATGCTTTCGACTGTTCCCGCGATATCGAGCCTTACGGGATTTTTAACGTAAATCCCCTCGAGAAGATTTGTAAAAACACGCCATGATGGGTTGTCGCGGTACATTGTTATTTCCTGACCGATAATGCCGCGTTCTTTTTCAACGTTTTCCTCGGTGAAATACGGCTCGCTGACAAAGCCCAGCAGAATTTCGAGGTTCTTGCGGAAATTATCGGCGCAGCTGAAATAGTACTGTGTATAGTCAAAGCTCGTTCCCGCGTTGCAGGAGGCTCCGGTCTGCGCGAAAAGAGAAAAAGCGTCCTTTTCCTCGCTTTCAAACAGCTTGTGCTCGAGATAGTGCGCCGTGCCGTCGGGTATCTCGATAAGCCTTCCGTCGGCGAAAAACGCGTTGTCCTGCGACCCGAAGCGCGCGGTAAACTGCGCGACGGCGGTAGACCAGCCCTTCATGGGAAGCATATACACTTCCGTACCGCTTTCGCAGACGTATTTGAGACAGGTTTCCTTTATGATATCGTTGTATATCTTTTCTATCATAGTCTTCTCCGACTTATTCTTTATTTTTCAGCGTATAGACCGTGTCGAGCGAATACTTTTCCGCCGCCGCGCGGACGCGCCCGGGAGTTACGGCTCTGATCCTCCCGGCGTATTCCTCGGGAGAAATAAACTCGCCGTCGATTATCTGCGACAGATACCAGCTCGCGATGCCGTGGGCGCTGTCATAGGTGGAGGAAAGAGCGTTTAATATTTCGAGCTTCGCGCGGTTAAGCTCGTCCTCGGAAACGCCGTTTTCGCGGATATCGTTAAACTCACGGAGCATAGCGTCGCGCGTTTTTTCAACGTTGTCGGGTTCTATACCCGCCGAGCAGGCTATCGTTTTGCTGAAGCGGTCGGCGTGACAGCCGCAGTAGTAGCACAGCGACTGTTTTTCGCGGATATTCATGAAAAAGCGCGAGGTCGTCATTCCGCCCAAAATGCTTGCAAACAGCGCGTTTGCGGGGCGGTCGTCCATTTCCGGAGCTTTAAAGTACATTCTCAGTATCACCTGCTGCATTTCGAGATAATCCTCGACATGAGCGGGCTTGTCCTTCAGAGTTGAAGGCGAGGTCTTAAGACGGTAGATGTTTCCTCTTTCAAGCTTTGAAAACTCATCTGTGAAGATCTGCTCGCTTTCGGAAAATTCCGAACAGCCCACCGCGCATATCTCGACATGAGCCGTACTGAGCATTTTTCTGTACGCTTCATAAGCCGACCTCGCCGTGACTTTTTCCGCGTTTTCATGAACGCCCGACGGCGGAAGCTCCAGCGCTTCGCCTTTGAACGCGGTCTTCGCGGCGCGTTCGCTCGCGTATACGGCTTTGTCGTTTATCACGCTGTCGATGTTGTCGATAAGCTGCGCGCGGAGCATCTCAACAGTTTTTTCATCAAACGCGCCGTTTTTCGCAAACGGTCTGAAAATGCAGTCGCACATGAGCTTTGCCGTTTCGCGTTCGAGCTTTTCTCCGTCGAGCGCGTATCTGTCGTCGAGAGCCGCCGCCCAGATATCCGTGCGTCTCGCTCCGCTGAATATCGAGGTAGAAGCCGATATCGAAGCGTCGTACAGGTCAAGAAGCGCCGAGGAAAGCTGTTTATAATCGGGATAACGCTCGCAGCACTCGGTAAACTCATAAGCTGTGACAGCCGCGTCCTCGCGCGGGATATCCGAGATATCCGTAAAAAGCGAAATGAAAAAGCGGTTTTGTTTGTAGCGCGGGTCGGTTATCTTGGAAAAATAAACTCCGTCGGCTATTTGTCTGCGCTTAAAAATTTTGATCAGTCCTTTTATTTGAAAATATAAATCACCCATTATTATAACACATTTATCCGACAATTTCCACAGGTTTTTTGAAAAAATTAAAAGTTTCGGAGATCAAAAATAAAACGCGCCCGAAGCGTTTCGAGCGCGTATGTATGTTTTGTTTTATGATATGTACTTTAATTGATGAAATCCGTCAGCTGACGGTTTAGCGGCTGTTTCCTCCTTAAGCGTGATCTTAAGCTCGTTAAAACCTCCGCCGTTGCGCAGAATTTATCCACCAGCGTTATCACGAAGGTTTCCCTGTGCTTGGGAAGATGTAGCGTCATCGGCCACATGTGATTTATTATCATATCGCCCTCAAGGTCGTTTATGGAAAACATTTCCGAGGCGTTGAAAAACGCTATCTTCGGGTGCTCCGATATATGAGAGCTTTCTCCTATTCCTTTTTCGTGTTTTCGTCTGTCGTAGAAAAACAGATCGTGCATTAATCCCGCGCGAGCCGCGCTCTTTTTATCGAGTCCAAGAAATCCGCACAGAAGAAAATTGTAATATGAAACGTTGAGCGAATGCTGAAAGCGAGTTGTTCCGATATGGTGATTAAAGTCCGCGAGCTTTAGTATATTTCCGTTTTCGAGCAGGTCCGAAACACACGATATGTACTCCTTGCATTCGGATAAGTTTTTTCTTGATAAAACCGCTTTTAACATATTTACACCTCACAATCCCGTTCAAAAATATTTTAGCATTTTTCAAAGCGTATTTCAATGGAAATTTAAGGCAATAATTCTTGAATTTTCCAATATATGTGAATTAAAGGCATATAAATTTTTATCGAAATATCCATATCATGCAAAATTTACCTGAAATTAATTGTTTTTGTATAATGTGCACAAAAATCCGAGATTAATTTCTGATAGTTTTATGTGGGTTGACGTACTTGTAATAAATTCGGATTTGGTGTATAATTAAAGTTAGCAAATTGCGCTCATTTACAGAAAAACACTGTAAACGGCGGATAATTCGGAGGTGCGTTATATTGGGCAACTTTAAATGGATACCGCTTGTCGGTCAGAATTTGTCCGCGGCAAATCTCGCTGCGGCTGAAAAGCTGCGGAAGTTCGGATTTGTGCTCAACTGCGGAGAATTCGGCTCGGAAAAATATGTCAAGTGCGCTCTGAGCGTATACGATGTTCTCGCGGAAAAAGAAGATCCGAACATACTTGTAATAACAAACGAAAGCGAGATTTACAGCTGGTACAGAATGTTTATTACAAGCATCGGCGCGGACTTCAAGATGGTTTCGGGCGCTCAGAACGCTCTTCTGATTTTTGATGAAGAGGGCGCGGGACTGTTTCTGATGACTAAAAACACACTGTTTTCGGATAACAATGTCCTGAGACGTAAGGCAAACGAGAATGTAAAATGGGACCTCATAATAATAGACGAGGAGCTTACAAACAAAGTTCCCGATTATAAAGGATATAAAAAGCATATCGTCTGGAAAGCGGAAAAGCTGTTGATAAATTCGCCGTTTCCGGCTAACTCCGACGGCGACAAGGCGGATCTCGCGGAGCTTGTAAAAAGCGTTCTTGCGGACAGTGAAAAGGCTGCTGCCGCAGGCTCGATGACGCTTGGCGCGTCGGCGTGCGCGCTCAGCGATGAAAGTCCTGTCATGCGCTACTACGACCCGCTTGTTTATTCCGACGACTACAAGCGCGAGGTGGTTTTCATCGACTACGGCTTTGAGGACTCGGTGATAAATACCTTCAGAAGACGTGTTGACCTTCGCTCGGGTCTGCCGACCTATACATACGGCGGAAATATTTTTGAGCAGTATGACGTTGACAAATACGAAAGACAGAAGAAAATTTACATGAAGTCCTACTTCACGCGCTCCGACGTTGAAGACCTGGCAGAGCTTGACAAAAAGCTTGAGGCTCTTTTAAAATACAGCTCTGAGATCCTCAGGGACGACGACGCGAGAATCATGATCTACTGCTGTAACAAAAACACGGTAGAGTATCTCAGAAAGGTGTTTTCGTCGCTGTACGGAAGTCAGGTGTTCGTGGAGAGAGGCGAGACTATAACCCCGCAGGTAATCATCAAAAAGCTGTCGGTGGATACCGATATTGATGAAAGACCGCGCGTTATTATAGGTATGGATAACCTTTCTACGACGGGCGAAGGTATGCAGACGGTCACCTGCGTGATAAACTATGAGCTTCCGTTCTCCGCGGCGGTGCTTGAAAGAAGAATGACACGCCACGGCTTCAGCAGGGAGAAAAACAGAAAGTTTGTTATTTTCCGCGATTCCAATAAGGTATTCGACAGCGTGGTGCTTGAGAGAAACCTTTGCAGAAGTATCGGAGAAGCTTTTTGCGGAGCGCTTCCGACAAGAAACATCCTGTTTGACATAAAGGAAAAGGGCGTGTTTATGGCAGGGCTTGTGGCTTCTCTTAAGTATGTGAGAGACCACGCTCAGCAGGCGGAATCGGGCTTTGATTTTATAAAGAAAGTCAAGGCGGATTTTTCGCTTGTGGATAACGACGAGATATCAAATACCAAGCAGCTTACCGATTTTGCGGATAAAACACTCAACAAGATCTATACGCTGCTCGGGATAAACGACAAATCCTCGCCGGCGGAGATCGCCGCGGCGATGAATGAGATAAACGGCTTGTGCCTGATAAATGACAGCGGAAAAATCGAAAAGATGCTTTTGCGCGATGAAATGGCGGCGTCGTTCTCCGATAACTCCTATTCAAATCAGCCGTTCGCGTCCGAGGCGGTAAAGGGACTCGAGGACGCAAAGGCGGAGGTTGACGCGTTGGAAAACGACAAAGAATTCCACATAAAGATCAAAAACGCCGTAAGAGAGCTTCACGATGTTATCCAATATCCCGTTATGTACGGAATATGGAAATACCGTGAAAAGCAGAAAAAGCAGTCCGGCTCTCAGTTTAAGGAGTATATCAGGATCTTTAACGACGGAATTTAACGCTAAAACGGGTTTTAGAGCGTGTTTGCGCTGACCGGAAGATCGGCGGCGCGGGCGGGCTTTGGCTCACAATATAGATCGCGCGTAAAACCCCGCGCGAAGAAATGAGGCGAAATATGAGCGCAAGCAGCGAAAAAGTTTCAAGACTTTTAGGCGATTTCTTTGAGCGCAATACTGCCGGAGACAGGGATGGCATAAAGGCGGTCATCGAAGAGATCGAGCAGAATATCCGCAGCGGCGAGGTCGACGACGCGTCGTTTAAGGATTATTTCAACAATATGTACGCGGGCAGAGGCGCGGTAAACACTGTCAATCTGGCAAAGGATTATCCGCGCGAGTCCATTATACGCGAGCTTTTTCAGAACATCTTCGGGTGCGATTATGACGAAAAGGACATCAAGGTCGAGGTAGACTTTCTCGATGACGGCAAGGTAAGGCTCAACTATAACGAGGTGGGCTTCAGGCTCGAGCAGGTGTTCTACTATCTCTCCATCGGCAGAAACGACGGCGACAGAAAGCGCGAGGGACGTTTCGGTCTCGGTGCGAAGAGCGTGTTTACAAATGTCGACTGGTTTGAGATGAAGTCAAACTCTTACCGTCTGAGAGTCGTAAACGACGACGGCGTGCTTAAGGTGCGCGACCTTCAGCTCAGCGCCGAGCCGTTTAAAAACACGGAAGTCATGTTTGCGCTTCCCATTAACGAGCAGGAGACGCTTCACAACAATCTGCGGACCATCTGCTCGCAAAAGGGAAGCTACATAAATATGATCGATCTGTGCTTTGCTTTTGTAAGGAAAAAGAACCTCAAGGCAAATGAAGATGAAGAGTGCTTTGAGCGCACGTTTAACATCGCTATCGCGAATTACGGACGCGGAGAAGTCGTATACAGACTTTTCAACAACCGCAAAGAGGGAAGCGACATAACAAAGGTGCGTTTCCTTGAAAACGGAAAGAGCGTAGCCGATTTTATCCATTCCGAGCACGACGGCTTTACCTATATAATCCCGTTTGCTATTTCAAACACAAAGCGCGAAGCGGGAAGAGTTCTGATGTCCAAGTACAACTACTTCTCCACCTTTGAGCTTACGGGATTTGTTGGCTCTGACAACAAGGAGTTTGTCGACGAACAGCTCTCGGCGTTCTTTGTGTCTGTCCCGAATAAGTATATCACAAACAACCGTTCGGGAATAAAGTATGATTCTCTCGAAGAGTGCGCGGCGAAGATCGAAAAGGGCATTCTTTATGTAGCGGACGAGTACAAAAGGCTGTTTGTGCTTGAGCTTATGCCCAACCCTGCGTCGGAGGGACATTATATGCTCCGTCCGAGGCAGTATGTTTTCGAGTTTTTCTACAACTATGTCACCAACAGCAAGATCGCCAAGGGTCTGCGTGACCGTTTCGCGAACAGCGTTTCCATTCTGTTTCCGCACAGCGAGCAGCCGGTCTCGTTCGGCGATATGAGGAAAAGCGGATTCTTCAGCGAGCGCGCGGGCGTGACCAAAGAAGAGCACGAAAGCGGAGCCGTGGCGCAGGCGCTGTATGAAGATATCGAGCAGATGAACGGCTGGTACGGAAAGGACGACAACCACGTTCTTATCGCTAAGTACAAATGGGACGTTTTGGGTACGGACGAAGGCGGAGAGGAATTTCTGTACTGCTTTTTCCAGGACGGCCGTCAGTACTTTATGCCGTCCTACGGAAACAAAAAGCTTAAGGACTACGAGCTCGGCGCTTCGTTTAACAGCATAATAAGCCTTAAGCTGAACGACTGTATCGTAAACGGCTCGGTTCAGGACGAGGACGCTCTCGCTCAGGCGTTTGAGGTCATAGACGAAATGTTCGGAGGCGACTACCGCATTTCGATGAAATATTTCCAGTTTGTTGTTTCCTCGGGAGCCGCAAGCATAAGCTTTGAGATCTCGAAAATAAACATCGGAAATATGAAAAAGGCTTACGACGTTCTTTCGGCGCACGAGTCGCGCTTTGAAAACCACCAGATATTCAATCAGGTCGTAACCCTTATGGTAAACTCCTTCTCAAACGGAAAGGACACAGTAACCTTCCTGAAGGAGATAAAGAGCCAGGGCGGAGATGTTTCGCTGGCGCTGGATATAAACAAGCGATATCGCTTCTCGGTTTACGGAAAGCAGTTTATGATCCCGCCGACGATAACAAACTCCGAGCTTCTTGAGATCGTCGGAGACGTATACTCGCTTATCGAAAGCGGACTTCTGAACAACAGGAGTTTCGACTTTACCTATGCTCCCGGAAGATTTACGTTTGATCTTGCGGAGATCAAGGAGGCTCTCCCCGAAGCCGGCTCTGCCTCGGATATACAGGCAAAGCTCGATAAGATATTCGTTTGCGACCTCGGAATGGACAAAATTGCCCTTCTCGACGCAAACAACAAGCTGATGAAGATCGTCGGCATAGACAGCTCGCTTGAAGCCGCGGACCGCGACAAGACAGACAAGTTTATCATTCTGCGCGACGGTATGCCGAAGCCTCAGTACGCGTCGTTCGTTGAGTTTTTGCTGACGGATATGAACCAGAACAGGCTGTTCAGGCTGTTTTCCGGAACAGAAGAGCCGAACATCATTCTGCCCGACCAGCTTCCGTATTACTTCAAGCCTGTTCCTACGCTTACGCGCAGAGAGTTTGACTTCCTCAGAGGAAAGATTCGCAAGATCGCGAAATATGAAAAGACAAACGACAAGGCTTACAGAAACTATTTCGCGCGCGACGTAAACGCGAAGCTTTACGGCTACGGCGGTGTGTGCCCGTTCTGCGGATATTCTACGGGCGTTCTTAACAGCTTTGAGGTCAAGCGCTTCTCCATTGGCATTATGAACGGCGAAAAGGAGCAGAAGTTCAGCTTTGCGCTGTATCTGTGCCACAACGACGCGTCAGCGGCGGCGGGCTGGATATTCGACGATGTATCCATCGGCGGAATGTCGCCGTTTATATGGCTTGACGAGATCTCGCAGACCGACACTATTCCTCCGGAGTTTATGTACTGCAGAGTAAAATACCGCAAGCAGGTAACGTATGATATCTGCGAGCCGGACAAAAACGGCGTTACGATCACGGAGACCGTATATGACGGCGCGAGTGAGACCCTCGACTTTGTTCTTAGTCCGATGATGGCGGCAAAATGGTATGAGGACAACTTTATGAATAAGCCGCAGACTGAAACAAGCGAGTCCGAGCCTGAGGCTGAGGCGGAAGTTGAGAAAAAAGAAGACAATAACGAAGAAGATGCGGTTGAGGACGTAAAGCCGATCGGCCGCGACGACGAGGCTCCCGCGGATGGCGAGGAGGTCGAACCGGTAAGACCTACAACTTCCAATGACAATATCGGCGATATTGAGATGTAATTCAATACTATAAGGAGCACAAAGCCGCCGCTAAGGTTATCGGCGGCTTTATGCTGATAACAGATCGTAAATACACCGCCGGGGTGTTGCGGCGGACTAAAATACCATAAATATCACAAGAAAGGATTGGTGAATTTGTCAAAGCTCCATTCTATCAGACTTCCGCATTTCAGCGCGTCCGCAGAGCAGACGACAAGAAAAATTCCCGCGCCCGAAGAGGTCGCCATAAGCATGGCGCAGCATATCGGCGCACCGTGTACGCCGTGCGTTGAGGTGGGCGACTATGTAAAGATCGGTCAGAAAATAGGCGACAGCGAGGCGTTTATGTCCGCGCCCGTTCATGCTTCCGTAAGCGGAACGGTAAAGGAGATAAAGGACGTTATGAACGTCGGCGGAAGGCTGTGCAAAACGGTCGTTATAACAAACGACAACAAAAACGTTGTGTTTGACGTAAAGCCTCCGAAAGCCGACACAAAGGAAGATTTTATAAAGGCTGTGAGAGAGAGCGGCGCTATAGGACTCGGCGGCGCGGGATTTCCTACTCACGTAAAGCTTGCGACAAAGGATAAGATAGATTATCTTTTGCTTAACGGCGCGGAGTGCGAGCCGTACATAACCAGCGACTACAGAGAGCTTATGGAAAATACCGACGGAGTTATGGCGGGAATTGACCTCATTATGAAAATGATCGGTATTCCCGAGGCTATCATCGGTATAGAAGAGGATAAACCCAAGGCGATAGCGAAGCTTACGGAAATTTGCGGAAAGTATAAGGGCATTTCGGTTAAAAAGCTCCCGGGAGCTTATCCGCAGGGCGCTGAAAAGGTGCTTATACATTCGCTGACAGGCAGGATAGTGGCCGAGGGAATGCTTCCGTCAAACGTCGGCTGTATGGTCATGAACGTCTCGACGGCGGGCTTTATCCACAGCTACATAAAGACGGGAATGCCGCTTATAAAGCGCAGGATAACGATAGACGGAAATATCGTAAATTCTCCCGGAAACTTCTTTGTTCCCATCGGAACTTTGCTTCACAACGTGGTGGGATTCGCGGACGTGAGAAAACAGCCCGACAGGATAGTGCTCGGCGGACCGATGATGGGAAACTGCGCGTTCGACCCGGACACGCCGCTTGCGAAAACAAACAACGCGGTGCTTCTTTTCGCGGACACGGTGGAGAGAAAGCCCACGGCTTGTATACGCTGCGGACGCTGCGTAAGAGCCTGCGCGCTCAACCTTATGCCGACGGAGCTTGAAAGCGCGTATGACGCGCGCGACGCGGAGGCTCTTGAAAAGCTTAAGATAAACCTATGTATGAACTGCGGCGCGTGCAGCTTTGTTTGTCCCGCAAAGCGCAATCTTGCCGAGAAAAACCAGCTTGCCAAGGACTTTTTAAGGCAAGCGAAAGCAAAGTGAGGTGGACAGGATGAATAAGCTGTTTGTTGAGGCTTCGCCTCATATAAGAAGCTCGCGCACAACGCAGAACGTCATGCTCGACGTAGTGATAGCGCTGTGTCCCGCGCTTATCGCCGCGACGATAATTTTCGGCATAAAGGCGTTGGTTCTGACAGTTATCTGCTGTGCTTCGTGCGTTATATTTGAGCTTTTGTTCAATATGATAACCAAGAAAGAGCGCACTATTTCCGATATGTCGGCTGTAGTCACGGGTATGCTGCTTTCGTTTAACCTGCCCGTTGACCTTCCGATATACATGGCGATAATCGGCTGCTTTATAGCGATCGTTATCGTAAAGTGCCTGTTCGGCGGAATAGGACAGAACTTCGCTAATCCCGCCATTACCGCGAGAATAGCGCTTATGCTGTCGTTTACCGCGGCAATGACCACATGGACGGCTCCGCTTTCCGCGTGGGACAGCACGATAGACGCGGCGACCTCGGCTACGCCTCTTGTAGCTGAAAAGGCAAATCTTCCGAGCCTTATGGATATGTTCCTCGGAGTACGCGCGGGCTGTCTCGGCGAGACCTGCATACTGGCGCTGCTGCTCGGCGGAATTTACCTGCTGGCGCGCGGAGTTATCAGATTTGAGACTCCTGTCTGCTTTATCGGCACGGTTGCGGTGCTTACGCTGCTTAAAAACGGCTTTGACTGCACGGATATGCTGTATCAGCTTATGGGCGGAGGACTTATACTCGGAGCGTTCTTTATGGCTACCGACTATTCCACAACGCCCATTACGACAAAGGGCAAGATAATTTTCGCGGTCGGCTGCGGAGTTATCACATTCCTGATAAGACAGTTCGCGTCGCTGCCCGAGGGCGTTTCGTTCTCGATACTCGTAATGAACTGCCTTAGTCCGCTTATTGACAGAGTAACGGTTCCCAAGCCTCTCGGAGCGCTTGTTCCGGAAAAGCCTGAAAAGAATAAAAAGGAGGGCGAGAAGAATGGATAAAGCTAAGCCTATTATCGTCCTTGCCATAATCGCGGCGTTTATCTCAACGCTTGTTATCGTGGTGTACAACCTTACATACGTTGACACTTCCAATGAAGTTACCGACAAGCAGGCAGACGCGCTGGTCGCTATTTACGGCGGCTCTAAAGAGGATTATGAGGTAATTCCCGCGGACGAATGGAGAGCGGCGCTTATGGCATCGTCCGATAATACTATTGGAGAAAATATCGAAAAGGTATTTAAGAAAAAGGACGGCTCGCTCGCTATCGAGTGCGTTGTAAAGGGATATAAGAAGGGCTTCGACATTATGGTCGGAGTTCAGGATAGTGAAGTCGCGGGCGTGGCGATAGTTTCCGTCGGCGAGGAAACTCCCGGTCTCGGAACTAAGACGAACAACCCCGACTGGCTCGGCAATTTCAAGGGAATTTCGGGAAGCGCGGAGATAGTTAAGACCGCTCCTTCTTCGGACAATCAGGTTCAGGCGGTGACCTCGGCGACATATTCCTCAAGAGGTGTGGCGACTGCCGTAAATTCCGCGCTTAAGGCGTACGGATTATTGAGCGTATTTGTTGGAGGTGAGGCACAATGAGCTATATGAAGGAATTTACCAAGGGACTTATCAAGGAAAACCCGACGCTTGTTACCTTGCTTGGTATGTGTCCCACCCTCGCGATAACCACAATGGCGTCAAACGCCATAGGAATGGGCGCGGCGGCGACGTTTGTACTGCTTTGCTCAAACGTGGTGATCTCGGCGCTTAAAAAGGTAATACCCAAGGCGGTAAGACTGCCATGTTACATCGTAGTTATCGCGGGCTTTGTTACGCTCGTCGGACTTATCTTACAGGCGGTAGCTCCCGCGATCTATGACTCGCTCGGAATCTTCCTGCCGCTTATCACGGTAAACTGCATTATCCTCGGAAGAGCCGAGATGTTCGCTTCCAAAAACAATATCGGCGCGTCCGCTCTCGACGGACTCGGAATGGGCATCGGATTTACAATGGCTCTGCTCGTAATGGGCTCTATCCGTGAGATATTCGGCTCGGGTTCGTGGTTCGGGATCGACATTCCGTTCATTTCCGAAAACGCGGCTCAGCCTATGACGCTGTTTGTACTGCCCGCAGGCGGCTTCTTCGTACTCGGCTGTGTAATAGCCGCCGTAAACAAGATAGCCAACAGAAAGCCTCCCGAGGCGACGGGCTGTGCGGCTTGCCCGAACAGAGCGGCTTGCATAAGCTGTGTAAGCGAGGAAATGCCTGCCGAAAAGATGGAAGAAACCGAAAAGAAGGAGGAGAATAAATAATGGAAATCGCTAAAAGTATGATGATAATTCTCCTCACGGGAATACTTACGGACAACTTCGTTCTGTCAAAGTTCTTGGGAATCTGCCCGTTTCTCGGCGTTTCCAAGACGACAAGCGGCTCGCTCGGTATGGGCGCGGCGGTTACGGCGGTAATGATTCTGGCGACTGCCGTTACATACCCGCTGTACCACCTGTTCCTTGTGCCTATGGGGCTTACCTACCTGAATACTATCCTGTTTATTCTCATCATCGCGCTTTTCGTTCAGCTTATCGAAATGGTGCTGAGAAAGTACATTCCCGCGCTTTACAAGAGCCTCGGAGTGTATCTTCCGCTTATCACCACAAACTGCGCGGTGCTGGGCGTTACGCTGCTCAACATCGACGAGGGCTACAACTTCCTCGAAAGCATTATAAACTCGCTTGGCGCGGGGATCGGATTCCTGGTGGCAATGATAATATTCTCGGGAGTACGCGGAAGACTCGAGCGCTGCCCTGTTCCGAAAACATTTTCCGGAATGCCCATAACGCTTGTTGCCGCTTCGATAGTTTCGTTGTCGTTTGTAGGCTTCGGCGGACTTGTTGACGGCATTTTCGGAGCCGGCTGAGGAGGTTTATGATGGATATTTTTATGACTTATATTCTTCCCTTTATAATCTTTGCGGCTATCGGAGCGGCTGCGGGAGCTTTGCTTGTGGTCGGCTCGAAGTTCTTGGCTGTAAAGATAGATGAAAGGGTAACTCAGATAACCGAGGCTCTGCCTAACGCTAACTGCGGCGCTTGCGGATATGCCGGCTGCGCGGACTATGCAAAGGCTGTAGTTGACGACGGCGCGCCAAACAACAAGTGCAAGCCCGGAGGTTCTGAGGCGGTAAAGAAGATCGCGGAGATAATGGGACAAGAGGCGCTTGAGACCGAAAAGGAAGTGGCGTTTGTGCGCTGCAACGGCTGTGAAGCCGCGGTAGAGGACAGATATACCTTCCTCGGAACGGCATCATGTAAGGCGGTAGAGCGCTACTACAACGGCAAAAAGAACTGCCGCACCGGATGTGACGGCTACGGCGACTGCGCGGCGGTCTGCGATCAGGACGCTATCTCGATCATAAACGGCGTTGCGGTCATCAACCCTTCAAAGTGCGTAGCCTGCGGAAAGTGCGTAACGGCTTGCCCTAATAACCTTATCGTAATTCACCCCGCGTCGCAGAAGGTCGAGGTCCGCTGTTCTTCAAAAGACCCCGGAAAGGTTGCGAGACAGATTTGTCAGAACAGTTGTATCGCCTGCAAGATATGCGAGAAGAAATGCCCTAAGGGCGCGGTTACCGTAAACGACAACCACGCGTCTATTGACTATTCAAAGTGCGACGGCTGCGGAGCGTGCGCGGCGGCTTGCCCGAGAAAGTGCATAATTCCGATAGCGCAGTGTGAATAAATATTTCAATAAAATAAACGGGCGTGCTCGCGGTATTTAATGTGAGCACGCTCAAATCATAATGAAAACAATAATGAAAGGAAGTTCTTATGCCACACGGTCACGGAGGAGGCGGCTCTCACGGAGGCGGTTCTCACAGCAGAAGCCGTCACGGCGGCGGAAGCAGCGTTCATGTCAGCGCGCCGAGGATTTCGCGCAGCTATTTCAATGGCGCGAGGCGGTATATGTACCGCGGCTTTGGGGGAAGAGAGTATTTTGTTTACTGCGATAAAGAGCCAAAGCCAACCACAGTAGGCGAGTTAATTTTCTCGCTTATGTTCTCGCTGTTTTTTGTGGGAATGGGAGTTGTTATATTTGTTCTGGCAATATCCTTGGTCTCTCCACCGCAAAAGCTCAACGCCCGCTGCTCGGGATATCATATCGTGGACAACATCGGCGTTATCGATAACCAACCGCGGCTTGAGCAGGCTCTTCAGGCGTTTGAAGACAAAACAGGCATCTGTCCGTGTGTTGTCACGGTATATGACGGCTTTTGGGATACAAGCTGCAGCGATATCGAAGACGCGGCGTATTATGAGTATGTTACGCGCTGGAGAGACGAAAAGCATTTTCTTATTTTCTACTCGGCGTCGGAGATGTCTCCAAGCACGGTATGGGAATGGCACGATATGTCCGGCGACGATACCGACAGGATAATCACCGACGGACATTTTGCGGTGTTTCAAAAGGATCTGAACAACTCCCTGCGCTCGAGAAGCACATCTGTCGGGGAGTCGCTTGAAGCGGCGTTCAGAAATTCTCTTGATTATATGATGGACGCGACGGTAGACGCGGACGGCGTAATATTTATCCTTATGGGAGTTTTCTGGGAGGTTATTTCGGTTACGACCATGGTAATGTTTATCAGGTCGTTTATCATCAGCCGCAGAAAATATACCGAGGTTTCCGAATACTACAAGCCGCCCGTTTTTCAAGACTATTCAAAAGGATATAACCCGAGCGATACACATTTCGAATAAAACTGTTTTTGGGGAAAACCCTTTCTGAAGAAAGGGTTTTCCCCAAGCCCCTTTCCTAAAGACTTTTTGTATTCCGCTTTGCGGCGATTTTTTTGCAACCTTTTTGACAATCATTCGGTATTACTTACGAACGACCCAAACTATCCAAAAAGGAGGAATGATTATGAAAAAATTTTTAGCACTGATCTTATGTATGGGTTTTGTACTGTCGCTTACGGCTTGCGCAAGAGTAAAAGCCGACGATCTGATGAGCGGTATTGTTCCCGATAAGGTTGAAACAAATGTTGACCTGAAGAACAACACAGGGCTTATGGATTTTGCGGTGGAGCTGTTCAAAAACGCAGAGGAGAATGGAGAAAACTCGCTTGTTTCGCCGTTTTCGGTGTTGTGCGCGCTGGCTATGACCGCAAACGGCGCGGATAAGGAAACGCTCGCGCAGATGGAGCAGGCGCTCGGAATGCCGATAGACGAGCTGAACGAGTACATTTACGCGTATACAAATTCCCTCGCGCAGGGTGACAAATACAAGCTGAGTGTCGCGAATTCGATATGGTTTTCCGACCGCGCGGATTTTGTTCCAAACCGCGATTTCCTTCAGACTAACGCCAATTATTACGGCGCGGGCATTTACAAGTCGGATTTCGGAGGCTCCGCGCTCGACGATATAAACCTCTGGGTAAAGCAAAACACAAACGGAATGATCGACAAGATAATTGACGAAATTCCCGAGGACGCGGTCATGTACCTTATAAACGCGCTTGCCTTTGAGGCGGAGTGGGCGAGCATTTACGAACGCTCGGACGTAAACTGGGGAAATTTCATTAAAGAGGACAAGACCAAGCAGTCCGCGGACTTTATGTACGCCATGGAGCATTCTTATCTCACGGACGAAAACGCTAAGGGCTTTATCAAGTACTATTCGGGCGGGGAATACGCCTTTGCGGCACTGCTTCCCGATGAGGGAGTTTCGCTTTCGGATTATGTAAATTCCCTTACGGGAGAAAAGCTCGCGGAAATTCTGGCGAACAAGCAGAGCGAAACCGTTCGTACCTCGATACCGAAATTTAAGAGCGAGTGCAGCTATCTGCTTAACGACTGCCTTAAGGATATGGGAATGACCGACGCGTTCAGCGGCTCTCTTGCCGATTTTACAAAGCTCGGCAGTATGGACGACAACAGCGGGCTTTATATAAACCGCGTCCTTCACAAGACCTATATCGAGGTAGCAGAAAAGGGAACAAAGGCGGGAGCTGTAACGGCGGTTGAACTGAATTGCGAGGGCGCGATGATACTGCCCGAGGATATCAAGGAGGTTTACCTCAACCGTCCGTTTGTTTATATGATAATCGACACAAACGCAAACCTCCCGCTGTTTATCGGAACAGTAACCGAGATCTGATTTTTACAAAATAGGAGTGCGTTCATAAAGAAGCAAAGCCCGAAGCGGTTTGGCATGACTGCTTCGGGCTTGTTCTGTTATTCGATTACTCGCGTAAATCGGAATTTACGAAATGGAGGATTCTGTGATGAAGAAAGTACTTATCGGAATATTATACAGTATTTTTAGCGTGTTTTGGTTGTTCTTCACTGTCATTTTTACATCAGCGTTATGGCTTGAAAAGCCAGGGACTAATGATTGGAAAGAGGATGCAATGTTTATTCCGATAGGAATCATTATGCTTATCATTTGGATAATCAGCTTTATTGCTCTTATTTTTAGTTTTAAGAACAAAAAGAAGACAACTGATACAAATTCTGATTTATCTTAGCAAGCTATATGATTTGTGATATATGAAAAATTTAAACTTAAAAATTTATCTATTATAACACCATAAATTTCTATGCTCTATATCGTATATAATGTAAAAGCAGTTGTTCTGACAGGCAACAATTTATGCTTTTTATGACACATATAGATTAGAGTATCATTTGAAAGGAAAGTCATTATGAAACAATACCTAATAGCACTTAGTATTTTAAGTCTTACCCTTACTGCGTGCAGTAAGAAAGAAAATAATACCGCACAAGTTGAAGATAGCTCTGTTTCGGCTGTTGAGCAGACCACTACGGAAAGTGGAAGTTTTGATGTAGGTGAGCTACCAGCTATCTTATTTATTGTTAGAACAGATATTTCTGATACGCTTAGTGAAATGAGTGCGGAAGAAATTGAGCAGCATGACATCATAGCAGAATCATTGGGCTTTTATGATAAGGAAGGTAACTACTATACCTCATCTGATCCAAATTTGAATGCGATGGACAATCAAACATTGATAGCTGAATATGAAGCTGGTCATCTGACTGAGCAGATACAGTATTATACAAGCTGTGATACAGATATTCTTGCAAAGGAGTATGCAAAGCTGCTTAAAATTTACCAAAAAGAAAAGTTTGAGATCGTGAATCCGAATGAATTTCCGGATGTTCAGGCTGAATCAAGCACTTGGTATGGTTATTACTTCGATCAAGTCGGAAATATACAGTGCTGTACTATTCATCAAAGAGAAAGATCGACAGATTTGTACACGAACAATGATACGATCAACGAGGTATATGAGTGGATAATTGAGACATTCAAAAACGCAGAACAATCCAAATAATCTTGCTCTTTAAAATCGTAATTTAACTTACGGAGATAGTTATGGATAATGAAATTGAAAAGAAATTTATACAGCAATTTATTGTGAAAAACATACGAGAAAGATTGCTGTTTGAATTAAGTGGAAAAAAGCGACAAGATGGAATAGGACGTTTTTGTCATAATGCTGATGATTTACTGTTGAAAGAGAAAATCATATTAAGCGGAAAGGAATTATTTCATAATGAAATAGTCAAAACAGTAGAAAAATACGATCTCTCAAAACAATGGTATATTATCGCTTATAACCCGATATTTGATAAAAAAATCTGCAAGCTAAGCGAAGCATTAAATCTTGTTTTGGGAAATGGTATGGCAGCGATTATAGTTTCAGATAATATAGCTATTATTGAAACCGAACAATGTTTTGGAACACCTATGAGGTATATCTGCTATACTAAATTCCGATTTATCTTAGTAACCATTTTATCATATCACGGCTTTTTTGTCAATATAAACGTCCATAGCGCGTTCGGGTTTAATTTGGTATTGACAAATCTCCGCTGTTGGGGTAAAATATAATCAGGGCTTGGAATTTACAAACAAACTGAGTACATAAAAAGAAAAGGAGTTCGAAAGCGCGGCGCTTTCGAGTTGGGTGCATATTTATGGATACACAGTATGGCTATTGTTATGAGGCGAGGATCAGTACAACAGATTATACCTATATCACCGCGAACGGGGCGTTTTACGATTTTCGCGGCGAGCGTCTGCTTTACTCCACATTTGACTCTCTGTTGGTGGGCAATTCTCTTAGAAGACTCCTCGAGCATATCAGAGCCAAGTCATACGGCAAGATATTCATTTTGGATGTTCTTACGCATGATAACGTTCCGTGTCCCATGATGTGTTATCTCGAGCCTGTGGACGCCGAGGATCAGGTGCGTATCATCATGATAGAGGCGGAAAAGATGTCTGACAGATATCTCGCCCTCGGAGAAAAAAATCGGGCGGCAAACGCGCTTTTATCGCAGTTTGACAGCGTATATTTCACATACGACCGCTTGGAAAACAGTATGGTCTGCTATTGTTATAACGGAGGTAAGGAGCAGATACTTTTCAGTTCCGGCTTGGACGGCTGGCACGAGCGCGCGTCTCAGGCGCTTGCAGATGAGTCGCAGGAAGAACTGACTATCTTTGACGCCAATCTGAAAAACGGGATCAGAAGTTTTTCGGGCGTGTTTACCAACAAAGAAGGCGAGGAAAATATCCGCTACGTCGGAACAGCGATCTACAATGAAGATATTCATGTTAAAACAGTCGGAAATATCGGCAGTGCGAAAATAAAGCCCATGCAGGAATCGGTACGCCGCGATCAGCTTACGGGTCTTATCCTCAAGGAGGATATCACCAATTATTGCAAAAAGCTTATGGCGAATAAGGAACATAAGGTCTCGCTCGCGATAATTGATATTGACAATTTCAAAAATGTAAACGACCGGTTCGGTCACGCTACGGGTGACGCTGTGCTGAAAAAATGTGCCGCTATCATCAACCGCGAGGTAGGAAACTACGGCAAAGCGGGACGTATAGGCGGAGACGAGTTTTTTGTCGTGTTCGACAACTTTACCATATACGAGGAGATAAAGAACATTCTCCGCGGCATAAAAAACAATATCTTCCGGGCATACGATGAAGAAAACGACGGCTTTTATGTAAGCACATCCATCGGCTGCGCGACCTTTCCGGACGATGCGGACAACTATAAAACGCTGTTCGATCTGACGGACCATATGCTGTACCGCGCGAAGTTCAAGGGCAAGAACCGTTATATTACATACGACAGGGAAAAGCACGGAAGCGTTGAAGAGGTGCTCGGAACAGAAGTCAGGGAGCTTGGAGTAGCGGGCAGACGCGGTCTCAGCAAGAGCGAAGCGGTATGTCACATCGTCGATCTCGATATGTGCGGAAAAGAATACGCGTTGGAAAGTATACTGAACGATATTATGGAATATTTCATAATCGAGCGTATAGTCATCTACAACAAGACAGACAGAAAAATCGAGCTTCAGCGCGGAATAACGCCTCCCACGACCGAAGAGAGCTACAATAACATAGATTATCTTTATGACAGCGAGCTTGAGCAGTTCTATAAGGACAACATCATGGTCATCAACAACATAAAGATGTTCAAGACTTATAAATGCGACAGTATCTATAACAGCCTGACAGAGCAAAGCGTGTTTTCCGTAATGCACCATGAAATAACGGGAAAAAGCGGCAAGGTCTTTGTGATAAGCTATGAGATGATAACGAAAAACATAACCTGGAATATGGAGGATATGTATCTGTACAGGATCCTTGACGAGATATTCGCAAAGCGGCTTTGATATTTTGCGCGCATAATTCAGCGCCCGCCCTGAAATGGGGCGGGCGCTTGCTTTAAAAACTCTGCCTGAGACCGAACAATTCCTGTTTATCCCACGCCTAATACAGCCTTGTAATAATTCTTGGATAAAATCAGCTTTGAATAATTGATCTTGCCCTCGACAAGATGCTTTACGCGGCTGACATAATCGCTGTCCACGGTTATTCCCTCGTTTGGCGTGAAGATGCCGGTTGAAGCTTCATATACTCCCGCGGCGGTTATCCAGCTGTGTCCCTGCCCGTGGTTGTTGATGAAAATGACAAGCGGCATACAGCTTGAATATTGGCTCGGTTCGAAATTTTGCGCGAATATGTCGCGCCCTATCATCAGACGTGAGTCATACTCCAGTCCGAACAGGTTTGAAATAGTCGGCAGTATGTCGATAGATGAGCAGGGAGTATCAACAATTATCGGTTCTTCAATAGACGCTGACCACATGATAAGCGCGTTGCGGTATCTTGAGGTGACAAGCTCGGTGTCCTCAAAGCCCCTCAGCTCATTGTAATGATCCGCGCTGTCGGACAGCAGACCGTAAGGATAGTGATCGGCAGCCAGAACTATCACGGTATCCTCGGCTATGCCTTTCTCTTCAAGCTTGTCCACAAGATATTCCATCGCGTATTCAAGCTCTAAATTGCAGGCGATATATGCCTGAACAGCCTCGGACGCGTCGGGGTAAGCGGCTTGTGCCGCTTTTTTGTTTTTGGACGCCATGGCGTTTCCGAGAAAGCTGTATTCCGCGTGGCCGCTGACGGACATATAGTAGGCGTGAAAGGGCTTTCCGCTGTTTATATAGTCGTCAATGTAGCTGTCCGCCGTCGCCTGCATCATCTCAAGGTCTGACTCGGGCCAGCTGTATCCGTTTGGTATCACAAGCCCGCCGCCCTGTCCGCCCTTGTAATCATAGCCGAAGGCGGTCAGGTATTTGTCCCTGCCGTAGTACGAATAGAGATGGTTGTGCCACGCGGGAGTATTATAGCCGAGAGCCGCAAACTGATTTCCGAGAGTAAACGGCATATAGTCCTTTGCCGCGACCACGGACGCCCACTTTCCGTCTATCCATGTGGGGATTATGCCCGTTGTGTTCGCTATCTCGCCGCCTACTGTGGACTGGGTCCAGTCGGGCTGATAGTAGTTGTTGAAAACAAAGCCCTCATGCGTCAGACGGTACAGCGTTGGCGTAAGCTCCTCGCTTATGAAGTAGGGCGAAAAAGCCTCGGCAGTTATAAAAATCAGATTTTTGCCGGCGAATAAGCCGGTGTATTCGTTTTGCTGTGACGGAGTAAGACTGCCGAAATATTTATGCATAGACTTTAGGGTCTCGTCCGATGTATTGGCGGAAAGCGTCTCGAAGTCGATATCCATGATGTTAAAGCCATATTCTATGGGCAAGTCGGCAGAGCCGGAGCTTTCTTCGGGGTTCGTCTGCACGCCGGGCGTGGGACTTAAGGGCAGTAAAGAGGGCTTTTCGATATAGCTTCCGAGGTCCGCCTGCGGCACGCCTATTACCGAATACACAAGTTCCATTTGCATTGAGCTTACCAGACCGAAATTGGAAACGGCATTGTTGGCGGTAAAGTCGTAAGTGAAATAATTCTTCGCTCCCCCCATAAGCGACAGCAGTACAGCCGCCAGATGGCATATCACAACAGCGGTTCCGGTCAGTATATGTATGATGTTGTCGTTCTTTTTATCGCTGATGATATCTTTCCGAAAAATGATAAAGACTGCCTCGGGAACCAGCGAAAGAATGAAAAATGGGATTATGTTGAGAAAGCCTGCCCAGACTATATTCGCAAAGCCGCCCACTGCTTCTCCCGTCATCGAGCTTACGGTCGCTATCCCGAAGTATAAACCGAACATCGAGCGGCAGCCGCGCTCGATGCAGAAAATCAGAATGCCCGCTCCGATAACGGTTCCGCCGAGTATCCTTGAAACTGTTTTTTGGGGGATAAGGTTCAGGATAAGCGAAATAAGAAGCCCCGCCGCCAGAGAAAACAGCACCGCCCGCAGTAAACCCGCCGAGAAAAACGGCGTATATTTGGAGTCGAAAATTCTGAGCAGAAGCTCGTAATACAAGGCGGCGGCAGGGAAGAACAAGGTTGACAGGATTTGTGAGGTTTTTGATCGTGTTTTTAATATTTCGGCTATTTGACTTTTATCCATAAGCGCTCCTGAAAATGTTTTATAATTTGATTTGATACGTTATATCCGAAGTAAAAAGGGATGTTTCAAAAACTGTGGTATTGCTTGTTTCATTGTCTGTGGGTTCAGGGTTTTCGCCGATGTACGGCGTTATTTCGGCTGAAAGCTCATAGTCCGTGTCGGGCGGTACTTTCGGATTATCGCCGCTCGCGACAGTGACCACCAGAGCCGCTACTGTAAACGATAGGAATACGACCGCGCTGACAGCCGCCAGAAATATTGTCAGAACAAAAACTGAGACGCATACTATGAATTTTTTCATTATGATACTGCCTTTCCGTAAAACGCACAAGACCGAGGGCGGTGAAATTTTTTAGTGAAATGAAATACTGCGGTAATTATCGGGATATCGCCCCCGCTCTTCTGCGTTTTGCGCGGACCTCGCAAAAGCTTTGAGGTCTGCGCAAAACCGTCAGTCATTTTTTAGCGGCTTATTACGCCCGAACTCCGTAGTCCGTTGTTTCCATATCAATGAATTCCTCGGGTATGGCCGCTATGGTATACACCTTGCATATAACATCATAGCCGCTGCTGCTGAAATAATCCTTGTCGGACTCAACGTAAAACTCATAGTAAGGAATTACCGCCGTAGAACCCGCCATGTTATAATAAACCATTTCCGTTTTCAGAATATTTGCGTCGGCAGGCATTCTATTGTCGCCGTCATACTTATTGGATTTGAGGATGGCCTCAGCCTGCCCGGAGGTGAGTATCGGATAGTTGTCAAGATTTTCAAGTGCGCTGTCGGATTGCACCCGTATCCATTCAAGCTTGCCCGTGTTATTATCGATATAGAAGTCCGTTGAATTTATCCAATAATTTACGATCTGCTGAGTGATGTCTCCGTTTGCGTCATAGACGTAGCCTCCATAGGCTTCGGGACGAACCGAAACAGAATCACCGTATCCTGTAAGAGCTTTGTATCTCTCTGCAAGATAACTCATAACCGCTTCTTTTTCCTCGGCGGTGGCGCTGTTTGAAAAGTTGTATTCTCTGGGCAGTTCTATCGGTTCATCAAAGTCAATTATCGCCTCATAAGCTGTGTTCAGACAAATACTTATCCCCTCACCAACTGCTTCAACTTCTACCATGCTCATCACTTGGCGGACCATACGGTCAATGAGCGCCTCTATCTCCTCCGGAGGATCGCCCGCTTCTTCACCCCATTTGCGGTGCTGCTCGATAGTGTCCGTCATATCATGATAAGTGTCGGTTATCGTAAGCTTATCCTCGGATATCCCCAGCGCGGCGGCTATCTCCTTAACGCGCGCGTACATCCTGTCAAGGTCGGGGATCTCGGTAGAGTCTGACATATACACAGGCATAGTTTTAAGGTCAGCGCCTTTCCAAGGGCTTGAATAATCAAGCTCCCACAAGTACATACCTTCATAATCTATTAATCCGCCGCCGCTGCCATAGCCCGTAACAGAATAGTTTTTCGTAGATATCTTCGGCAGATAGCTGTACTCGCTGAAATCAAGCTGAGGCGGGTCGCTTGCCGGCTCCTGAACGGAGCTTTTACCGCTGCTGCTGTCAGTTGCGCTGTCGGAACCCGATGAAGAGCTTGCGCCGCTGTCGGAGCTCGTTCCCGAGGACGGAGCGGAGCTGTTTGTATCAACTATCGGCGGTTTTGCCGGGAGATTGTGGTTTACTGCCACGGCTATCAGCGCCGCGGCCGCCAGCGTCGCCATTCCCGATGTTATGCCGATGAACAGATTGCTTATCCTGCGCGGTTTTTTTTCCGCGCCCGCGATAAGCTCAGGGTCGAGATCGGTTATTTTTTCAAGAAGATTTTTTCCGTTGTCATTCATAGAATAACCCCTTTCATTTTCGGCAAACTCAGACCGTTATGCCCTGTTCGGCGAGATATCCGCGCAGTTCTTCTCTCAGCCTGAAAAGCGTGGTCTTTACGTTGCTTTCCGACAGCCCGAAGCGCTTCGCGATATCGCTTACCGAGTCGAGATACCAATATCGGCGCATAAAGATATTTCGTTTGTCCTCCGTTTTTGAGAAAAGGAATTTGTTGATAAGCTCGAGTACGTTATCTGCCTCCGCCTCTTCCTCGATGTTACAGCTTGAGGGCAGGCACTGAGCCATTTCATCGGACAATTCCACAAGGACGGCGTTTCTCTTCAGAGATGAGCGCTCGCGGCAGAGCGATATGGAAATATTTCTTGTAATGCGCGCCAGAAACGCGAATAAATACGAAGCCGGCTCGGCAGGCGGAATGTTCTCCCAGGCACGCAGATAGGTGTCGTTTTCTACCTCCTCGGCGGTGAGGGCGCTTCCTGTAATATTTTTTGAAATATTTTTGATGCGTTTGCCGAATTTGCGCTGAGTCTGCCTTATGGCGTTCTCATCGCGTTTAAAGTACAGTTCAACGATCTTACTGTCTTCCATTGCCGCTGTTGTCCTTTCGTGTGATTCATGCAGCGAAATATATTCATCAAGCTCCGAAAAGATATCAATGAATTGCGAGCTTTCATTTTCCGAAAATGCCCTTTCGTGAAAGCCGTTCAGACTCCGCGCAGCGGATTTATCAGCCGTCCTTGCGTTTTCCATTGCCGTAATTCCCTTTCGTCCGAATGTCATATATTAACGTTAATATTTTCCAAGAGGTGATTTTTTATCCCCTCAATATAAAAAACGTAATTTTAAACGAAAAGGTTACATGATTCCGTAAAAAAATTTAAATTTTTTCAAAAAACGCGTATCGGTTTATTATCCGCCGGCTTTTGAGCGCGAAGGTGAAAAAGCGGGTACTCCGTTTCACGCGGAGTACCCATATTTATTAGAACCTGTCCACATAGCCCGAAATGCTCGGATTGCGAAGCGGATTTTTCGCA
>JAFLUF010000024.1:0-15324 GCA_022508925.1 Oscillospiraceae bacterium
GGGAACGTTGTTTTCTGTAAGGATATTACGAAATCTTTTTTGTAAAGGTTAGACAACTGAATCACCTGCTGGAATCTGAACCCCCTCGGTTCGGACAACGGTAGGTGATTTTGTTTTATGCGTTATTTTATGCGGGTTGCGAGCATTTCCCTCTACTGATCCATTCCGGACAGCAAATACGAAACAGCTCAAAATGGAAACCAAAAAACGAAAAAGCACCTAATCCGAACCCCCTGTGTCCGATTTGAAACGCGTAAAAATCGCGTAACATCAAGGCGTGTAGCAAATACGCCCTTGAGTGAAAATCTCAGGGGCGGCTAATCACACTCTGCAAACAAACTGTCAGACATTTGTTTTCGCAAAATCTGTGCCATCTTTCTGAGATAACTGTTTGTATGTCGATATGACCACGACTGCCGATACGATAGCGGTAAGTATATCGTACACAGGCATAGAATACAGCACACCGTCAAGTCTGAAAAACACAGGCAATATGCTCCTCGACTGCATAAACACTTTTTTGGTAACTTATGCACAAAAAATATTTTGATCATTATGGGCTATTTGTTTATACTATATATTGCAATAAATGGTACCTTGTGATATAATTAATTTGATGACAGGACTCCAACAATCAAAAGATGAAAAACATAAGCAGACTATATTCAAATCGGTAACGGAGGAACACTACAATGAAAAAAACAGCATTACTTTTAGTTACGGCAATCATTATAATAACAGGGCTTTGCGGTTGTGACAGCAACACAGGGGAAAACTATTTCGGCGGCGAAGGTGAACTTAAAGCCGAGAGCTACGAGAGCTATCTGATATACGACGAAAACAACGTTTATATAAACCTCGGATATACTACCGTTAAAAAATACAACAAAAACGCAAACACGCTGACCATAGCCTGTGAGACACCCGGGTGCTTTCACAGTTCTGAAAACGTTGAATGCAAAGCGAGAATGAAATACTGTCTTTTTAACGGAAACCTTATCAGAATACACGACGAACCCTTTACTAACAGCGATGGCACGACCACAACACAGGGATGTTTGTATCTCTGCGGTAAAAACGAAAAAATGGTATATAAAAACGAATTGCCCGAGGGTATAGACAAAGAAAAATATGATAATGGAATAGGCACGGTCTTTGCGCTCGGCGATGATTACCTGGTACTCTTTAACGGTGTATATATCTATATTCTTGATACTGATTTCAACGTAAAATACACCATATTTGATATTGGAAGTTACGGCGGCGGAGTGTATTACGCAAATAATGAGATATACTACATCGATAACCTTTACCGCTTGCAAAAACTTGATATGGAAAGCGGAAAGCCTTCTCCCGTTGATTTTGGCGGAATGAAGATAACCGAGGGATTTGTCGTTGGCGATCTGCTGTGGTTTTCAAATGAGTCTATGACGCTTTGCTCTTACGATTTCAAGACGGGAGAGATAAAAGAACACGCGAAAAATGCCGTCCGCCTGACAGGCGTCGGAAGATGTATCAAGTATTTGGAGTATGAACGGGGCGACGTTTATTTGTTCAACACCGAAACAGGTGCGGCGATCAAGCGGGAAGACATCGACATAAACGATGATTTTTTGTTTTTCCTTAACGGCGAATATTACAAATATAACGACATAAAAAATGTGCTTACGCTTTACGAAGACGATCTGACAACAGTTATAAACACATGCGTTCTGTCGGATTAGGAGAATGAAATGAAGTTTGAGTTTAAGAAGATACTGTCAAACAGAATCATCGTCGTGTTTTTCGCGGTGATATTTACTGCCGCGCTCGTGTACTTTTTCCGCACTATGGGAACCTTTGAGGACTGGAGGAGGTACGACCCCAGCCAAATACAGTACGAGACAGACTACATTGAAAGATACGAGCAGCAGAGCGAGGCAGTGATAAGATCGGCGGAGCGTATAAAAGCCGAGACCTCAAGCATCTACAAGCAGCGGCTTTCGGACAGGATAATCGCTCAGCGACAGAACCGCCGTGAGCTGACGGCGGGTGATAATACCGCCGTGACATTTTTTCGGCTTGCGCTTAACGACACTTACCTATCGTTTTTGCCGATACTTTTCTGCATACTGATAAGCGCGGAGCTGTTCTGCGCCGATACGCGAAGCGGCGTGTTCAAATTCAATTTCACTTCGAAAAACGGCAGATTGGGCTTATACCGAAAAAAGATACTTACGCTGATGATATTCTCGGCGTGTACGGCGGTGCTTTACACCGCGATACAGCTCGCCGCGATCCTCCCGAAATACGGCTTGACGGATATAAACACGCCTATTCAAATTGAGGAGGTATACTTAAACTGCGCCTACAATATCGGGTTTTTGCAGTTTGTTTTCGCTGTGGTCGGAATGAGGATATTGTGCTGTCTATGCATAAGCTTTCTTACGGTGTGCCTTGCGCTGATATTCCGCAGTCTTATCGCTTCGGCGGCAGCTTCGACAGCGGTTTTCGCTCTGATGTTCGTTATGTATGACTGTACCTTGCAGACTCACGACTACACGACTGTCAAGGCGACGCAATACGGTCTGCATCACGGGCTGCTGAAATTCTCGCCGATATGCTTATTCAATCCGAACGGATATTTTGTGTCGAGCGATTATGTCAACGTGTTTGATTATCCCGTGACAGAGCTGTTTTTCAACCTCGCCGTGTCTGCGCTGATAACGGCGGCTCTGGCGGTTTTGGGCGGATATCTGTTTCAGCGTAAAAGGAGGCGGCTGTCATGAACGAACTTACTTTACAAAACGTAACAAAAAAGTACGGTCAGAAGACCGCGCTGGACGGCTGCTCGCTGATCTTTAAAACGGGAATAAACGCGCTTTTAGGACCGAACGGCTCGGGCAAGACCACGATGATGAACATAATCGCCGACCTTATCCCGGCAAATTCGGGCAGCGTATTATGGAACGGCACGAGTATCGCTAAACTTGGCGCGGAGTACCGCGGGATACTCGGGTTTATGCCGCAGAACGTTAATTTGTACAAGCGTTTTTCGGCGGCGGACAATCTGAGGTATTTCGGGAAGCTGAAGGGGCTGAGCACGTCGCAGGTCGAGGAAGATATCCCGCGGCTGCTGGAAAAAGTAAATCTGTCAGACTGCGTAAATAAGAAATTCGGCAGCTTTTCTGGCGGTATGAAACAGCGTCTCGGCATTGCCGTGACTATCATGAACAAGCCGAAGCTCGTTATCTTCGATGAGCCGACCGCGGGTCTTGACCCAAAGGAGCGCATGCGCTTCCGCGACATTCTCCGCGAGCTGTCCGAAGACGCGGTGGTGATACTCTCGACACATATCGTTTCCGATGTTGAGATGTTAGCTGACAATATCATTCTGCTCAAAGAGGGAAAGGTCTGCGAGAGCGGCACAGCCGAGGAATTGCAGGAGAAATACACTCCCGAGGCGTCCTCCGACCGCACTGTGCTGGAGACTGTTTACATGAATTTTTTCGGAGAAGGCTGATGTTATACTGGGAATTACGAAAGACGGTAAACGTTGTAATAGTGCTTGTCGCCGTCGTCTTGTGCGCGGTGTGGTTCTTTGTGTGCAGGCTGCTTTTTATAGGAAACTACGAGAACGTCAACGGCGCGATATACAGGTCGTACATTGCAGAGCTGTCCGGGCTGACGTTTGAGGAACAGCGCGAATACATCGAAGCCGAGAGCGCGGATATAGGCGGCACACTCTCCGCGGAAACGAAAATGCGCGACAGATATTTTGGCGGCGAAATTACCGACGAGGAATATCTGGACTACCTTGACCTGCTCGAAGACTGCAAGGCAAGGAAAAAGACATTTGCGTATGTCAGGAACAAATTCGAGCGGATATGCGAAGATCAGCGCCTTAGATTCACCTACGATCTGGAGCTTGAGGGGCATCTCACAGCAATGACCGCGGATTTCCCTCTTATCGTAATGCTGCTGATAGTCGGGTGCTTTGTGTTTATCCCCGATATACCGATAGAGCCGTTTATCGCGACCTGCGAAAACGGCAGGCGGAAAACCTTTACGGCAAAGCTTGCGGCGTATTTCATCATTTGCGGAGTCATGATCGCCGCGTTTAATCTCTCGGAGCTTGCCGCGCTGTTTTCAAAAAATCTCGGCGATCTTTCCGTGCCTGCCGCGTCAATGGAGGCGTTTGACGCGCTTGACCGCGATATTACAAGCTCCGCGCTGATCGCGAAAACGTTTCTGTTCCGTCTGCTCGGAGAAGTAACGGCCTGCGCTGTTTTTTTCGCGCTGTCGTCGCGCTGTCAAAATCACATCGCGTACTTCTGCTCGGCGGTGTCGCTTGTGATGATACCCGCTTTTTTCGCGAACTTTATCCCGGGCTTTTTGCGGGGCGTAATCGTTTATTACGCTCTTTCCGGCACTTCGGTCCTTCCTGATAACACCGGGCTTGCGGTGATATCCGGCTCGCTCGCGTGGATAGCGGCTTCTTTTATTTTCTGCAAAAAGCCTAAATGAACACCTGTCGTAATTTGAACCGCTATTGTTATGTCATATTTGAAATCAGACAGCAGACCGTTCACGCGGTTCCGGTTTATGGTGTTGACAAATCTTGAAAAATGTCTTTAATAAAGATATATTGTCGAAAAAATCTTTTTTGTAAAGGTTAGACAGCGTTTTGCGCGTAGTACGTCCCGCACGTTGATGCGGGGCGATTTCTTTATACTCGAATATGACGAAATCTTTTCAGACAAACCGCCGGACAGTACTCAATGAAAAACTTTTTTTTAAGTAAGAGCGCTCGGAATTTCCGGGCGCGTCTGCTTTTGTCATCAGCCATCGGTCAATTGTGATTTTTACTAAATGTCGTGTAAAAAAACCAAAACTTTATACAAAATCTTGTAAAACATCTTGACTTTATAATGCAGAAATATTACAATATATTATAGTGGAGAAGTTTATACTTCGCCGAGCTTAGTTTTATAAAAGGGAGGGTATTTTATGCTTTTGAAAACAAAAGCAACAAAGGTTGTCGCTTTGCTGTGCATATTGGCTCTGGCGATAACCGCAATCATTCCGAGCGGCTTTGTTTTGCCTAAGGCAAGTGCGGCAACAATAGTCACTTGGGACTTAAAAGCTTCACCGCTCGTTATGGACGGAGATACTACCATAACGGGATCAGGCACTACCGAGGTCACAAAAACATACGGCGATTATGTGCTGAGGCTCAGCGGGCAATATGAGCCTGAGGCATCTCACGGAATAATACTCAAAAACTACAGTGTTCTTGAAATCGACGTTCCCGGACCTACAAAGCTCACTGTTGGCGATTGTCAATACTCCAACGGTGACGGAAATACGGCAACACTTGCAGTTAAGAACAAAGGTACGAACACGGACATTTCCGATCCTCAGACTATGGGATCTAAGTGCTATCCGTCTAATGAGGCGGTTTTCACTTACAAGGACAATGCTCGTGCGACCCTTGTTTTTGATTTTTCTGATTTTACGAAGGGTCAGCTCTACATTCCCATCATTACTGCTGAGCCTATCGAAGCAGGTTCTCAGCCTGAAGTTCCAAGCGAAGAACGGTGGGATTTCAGAGACGGTTCGGTTGTTCCGACAAGTACTACCAACGGAAACACCGAAATCACAAAGGGAAATCTGACAATCAAGCCGGGCAGTCAAAACGGTTATCAATACCACGGTACACAGCACGGTGTCGCGTTTAAGGCAGGAAACTCTATTGAAATCAAGGTTTCCGGTCCTACAAAGCTTACTGTGGGCGACTGTAGTTCGTCTGACATGACAGAACTTACAGTTAAGGACAAAAACGGTACTTACACAGAAACAAAGAATACCAAAACCGGCTGTTATAACGGTGAAGGCGCTGGCGAGCTGGTTTTCAAGTACACGGGCTCCACGCCTACGACTCTTGTTATTGAGTTTACCAATACGGTTTACCTTCCTATTATAATCGCCGAGCCTATCGAAGATAAATCGGAAGAAGAAAAGCCCGATATCAGACCCGACGATCCCACAAAGACCGACGTATGGGATTTCGGCGCAGAGCAGCTTGACAGCTCCAAGTACAACAATATGCTGACTGTTGATATCATCAACAGCTGGTATCCCAAGGATGCCAAGGATGGTTCCAGTATAGGCTCGTTTAACGCCGGTGATTTGTCCTTTACTAACGGAGACGGAAAAACCAGAATAAGAACTACTACTCCCGGCATCATAAAGTTCGACGACAAAAACTGTACTTTATCATTTGCTGATGGAACAAAAACTACAGGCGTAGTTTACTCAAACAGCTCGGGTTCCGATACTTACATAGAAATCACGCTTTATGCGGGAGATATTCTTACTGTTTATGCGAGCGCTAATGATGATACTAACGACAACACTATCTATTTCGTACCGCCAAGCGGAGATAAGGATAAAAAGAGCGCTACGACCGCAAAGGACGGTGCTAAACTTACATTCTATGCTTCGGAATACGGTACATATAAGATTTATGCAGCCTATAAGCTTGTAGTTGCCAGACTCCTCAGAGAGCATACCAACCCCGTGGAAGTAACAGGCTCGGTAGATACGACCGAAGCCGCGGGCATCGGAAGCGACTACAAAATCAGATTTACAAGCAAGGAATCCGGCGCTGTAAAAGAGGCTAAGGTAAACAGTGACGGAACATACAGCGTTTCGCTTTATGACAGCCACACCTATGAGCTCTCGCTCGTAGACGCCAACGGATATGTCATTGAAACAGGCAAGGAGCTTACCGTTTCAAAGGGAAGCGCGGGAGAGACCCACAATATCAAGATCAAGCAGGTCGCTCTTACGGAGGTCAACCTCACTGTATCAGGACTTGACGCGACGACCCTTAAAAATCTCAAGCTTGAATTCAATAGCCGGAACGAGGATTCGATCTACGTTCCCGAGCTCACTAAGATCGCGGACGGTTCGTATACCGTTAAGTTTGAGGACGGCGTAACTTATAACGTTGTTGCAAGCGGCGACGGAATTAATGACTATGATCTGATGACGGCGACTATCGGCGCTGACGGCGGTACAACACAGACCATCAATTTCTCCAAAAAGCCCGTTTATACCGTAAGTATGAGCTATACCGGACTTCCCGCCGAGGCAAAGGCAAACGCTAAGCTTGTCTTTACGAATACCGAGGATAAGTACGTTTACACCTTTGGCACAAGCGACACCGTCAAGCTCAGAGACGGTCAGTATTCCATAGTTGTCAAGAACACGGGCGTAGCTGCTGTGGCTCACAGACCCACCTCCGTTAAGGTAAACGGTGCTGACACGTCAAAGGAGATCGCGTTTGAGGAAGTTACCGTATGGGATTTCTCTAAGTATAACGCGGGCAATCCCGGAATGGACGAGGACGGTGCTCACTATCTCGGTCTTGTGCTCAGCCCGAGCAAGGCAGGCGATATATCCGAGAACAAGACCTTCCTGCTTGCCAAGAGCGGCGAGATAAAGGTTCCCGTAAAAGCCGGACAGCTTGTTACTGTAGGCTACTGCTATGAAGCCAATTTCACGCTTGGCGACAAAAAATGTACCACCGCAAGCAAAGATACGGCTAAGATCGAAACCGCAAGCGTTACTGCCGAGCAGAACGGCTATGTGACGATATCGGTAAGTGCCACTACTTATATCACAAGCATTTCGCTCTCCGAAGCGGTTGACTTCAAGTCAAAGATAACCGTAGGTCCCAACAAGGACTATCAGACGATAAACGATGCTCTCGCGGCTGTCGCGAACATGGAAAGACCCAACAACGAGAGAGTTGAGATAGTTATCGACCCCGGAAACTATGAGGAAATGCTCGTGATAAGCGTTCCTAATGTTTCTCTCGTAAACGCCGCGGGCAAGAGCTCGAGCCTTGAGCTTACCAACAGGGGCGTTAATATAGGTGCGAATGTTGTAAGAATCACCTCCTACTACGGTACGGGATACAACTACTACAGCATGGGCAGCAATAACAAATGGAACGCCGATGTTCTTGAGTCAAACAAGTTAAGCGGCGGCGAAAATCTGACCGTTAACGGCGGCGACGGAAACACAAACGGTTCTTATTGGAACGCGACGGTCGTTGTAATGGCAGACGGCTTTGAGGCAAACGGCATTGTATTCGAGAACTCTTTCAACCAGTACATTTCCGCAAAGGAAGCCAACGATATCCTGGTTGAAGTAGAGGGAAAGACCAAGGGCGCGCGTCCCAAGACTTATGGCGACACAAGCGTTCAGGATAAGAAGTTTGTTGAAAGAGCCGCGGCAATGGCAATTATGGGCGATAAGTCCGTATTTGTAAACTGCAAATTCGTCGGCAGACAGGATACTCTTTACGGCAACAAGAAGATCAAGGCTGCTTTCCACGAATGCGATGTTCTCGGCGGAACGGACTTTATCTTCGGCGGAATGATCGCTGTTTTCTATAAGTGCAATCTTGTTATGAACACAAGCGACTCCAGCAGCAGCGACAGGGCTTATATCACTGCCGCGCAGCAGGATTCCGGAAGAGGCTATCTCATGTATGAGTGCACGGTAACCTCTACAACACCCGGCAAGGATACAGCTTCTACGATGCGCTCAAAGCCCGGATTTTTCGGACGTCCCTGGGCGGCGAACACCTCTGAGGTAGTATTCTACAAAACGACGGTAGAAACCACCGATCACACCAGCGCAAGCGGAAAGTCGCTTATCGACCCCGCGGGATGGTCTGATACACTCAATACAAAAACACGCTCGCCGTATATGTACGAATACGGAACGATTGAAAAGAGCGGCGAGGATAACTCGGCAAGCAGAGCTGACTGGGCTGCATATCTGACCGAGCCTGTTCTTGCTGACGGCACGGAAATCAATATCAAGGCGTTCCTTGGCGATTGGACAGAAGAGCTCCAGGCAAGGAAGCTTCTCCTCGAAACCGAAAGCGAACCGGATCCCGACGACCCCGACGACCCCGTTGGCCCTGCTGATCCGGAGCCCGGCGATGATGAGCCCAAGGATGTGGTTATTGAGAGCGACAATAAAGATGTCAAGACAGAGTTCTCCTCCGAAATACTCCCCGACGGCATTGACCCCGCAGACGTAGTACTCTCTGCGGAAGTATTGCCGTCCGCAGACAATGAAGTCCGTTATGACCTCAAGTTCATAAACAAAAAGGACGGCACTGTCATAAAGGTAAACGGCAGAGGCGAGATCATAGTGACCCTTTCCGTACCCGAGAAATTTAAAAATCAGAAAGTTTATGTTTACTATGTAAATAACGGTATGTATGAAGACATGCATGCTACTCAAAACGGCGATAAAGTCACATTCAGAACGACTCACTTCAGCGAATACCTTATGACTACCGAAGTCAAGCGGAACCCTCTGGCGCCTTCAGGAGGCGGTGATGACGATGACGACGATAATAATTCGCCTTCATCTTCCGACTCTTCTTCAAGCTCGACATCACCGAAGAACCCTTACACCGGCGTTGAACCGATCATACCTGTCGCGGCTATAATATTTGCAGGCGGCGTAGTGGCGGTTATCTTTGCGCTGATCAAGAGAAGAAAAGCGAAATAATTCCTTTTTGCACGAACACCTGCCATGATCCGGACCCTTAAGGTCCGGACAACGGCAGGTGTTTTCTTTTTATGCATTATTTCATACGGGTTTGCAGCGTCTCCGATTGTAATTTCATTCTGGACAGAAAAACCGAAGCCGCTCAAAGAAATGCTCCCCGTCGGGCGGTTTTTGTTTGTTGTGCATAAATGTGTGGGATAATTCTGTGCTTACTAACGAAAAACAGGTACTTGAAATATTATTTAGTCCGATGTATAATAAAAGTGACAAGCAGTAATAACTCAGATGATCAAGGAGGCGCAAAGGATCAAGTTAAATTTGATAATGCGCTGTGTGGACTTCAGTTTACGTTTTATTATAAGGGGGACAGTTTCATGAAATCAAGGACAGTTATCGCGGCGATCATTTCGGCGACGCTCGCGCTGATTTTGACGGGCTGTGACAGCGGCAAAGACAGCACGGAGAATTCCGGGCGCTCAAACTTTTCCTACACAGTGCCGGAACTCCATCCGTATATCGAAACGGCGACCGTCTGCGGCAATGAATATCCCGTCGATACCACGACCGAGCTTTATCTGGCGTTTATGGACGTAACTGCCGAGGATATGTCGGAGATATCAAAGCTGGTAAACCTGACATACCTCAACTTGGCGTACACGGACATAAACGATATTTCGGAGCTTGAAGGACTTACCAACCTCATCGGGCTTGATCTGAACGGCAATAAGATCCCGGATCTGTCGCCGCTCGGAAAACTCACCGCCCTGACGCACCTTGATATATACGGAAACAAGCCCGTTGATATATCCGTTTTAGCCGAGCTTACCGAGCTTACCGAGCTGGACGTGGGCGGCAATGATCTTGAGGACATATCCGCCCTGGGCGGTCTGACAAAGATGAAGGAGCTGGATATCAGCTATAATCCGATAAGCGATATTTCTCCGCTTGAAGGTCTGATCGAGCTTACAGAATTGTATATATCGGATACTCAGATATCGGATATTTCCGCGCTTAAGGGTTTGAAAAATTTGACGCTGCTCGATCTGAGCGACAATGAGATAGACGACCTTTCGCCGCTCAAAGACCTGACCGCTCTTACATATCTCGAATTATCCAACAACAGCTCCGGCGATATATCCGCGTTGGCGGGTGTCACAAATCTGACGGAACTGTATCTGGACTTCAATGATATAAAAGATATATCGTTTCTCGGCGGCATGACGAAATTACAAAAGCTGGATATCGGCTATAATCTGATAGAGGATATTTCCCCTCTTGAAAGCCTGACCGAGCTTACGGAATTGGATCTGTCCGCAAACTGGGTATCGGATATCGCCGTGCTGAAAGATCTGTCGAATTTAACACAGCTTGATCTGAGCAGCAATGAGATAAGCGACGTTTCTCCTCTCGAAAACCTGACCGGACTTACGGAGCTTGATCTGTCACTCAACAAGATAAGCGATATATCGTCTCTGGTTTCGCTCACTAATCTGACCGTGCTTGACCTGGCTCATAACGAAATAGTAGATATAACGCCTATCGCGGGCATGAAGGACCTTAAAAAGCTGTATTTAAGCTTTAATCAAATAGTTGATATCTCAACGGTCGCAAATTTTGCTAAACTAAGAATTCTGTGGATCAACCGCAACCGTATAAGCGACATTTCTCCGCTTTACGAGCTTGACGAGCTGACCACGCTCTACATATACGAAAACGAAATATCCGACGCGGACGCGGAATCGCTGCAAGCGCATTTCCCGGATTGCTACATTTTCTGATCTCCGATCTGATAAGTAATATCAGGTTTAACATCGCATTCAATTTATGTTATAAAGATGTATCCCCTTGCCGCGCAAGGGGATATATTTCTTTCTGTTTTTCCCGCAATGTCAATCGTCAATTGCCAATTGTTTTGTTTCGGGAATTGTTTTCTGCTTCTTAGGCATTGTAAGTCTCAATACTCCGTTTTCGTACTTAGCCCTGATAGCGTCTGTGTTTATCGCCGATACGTCAAACTGACGGCTGTATTTTCCGTAAGAACGCTCGACGCGAAGATATTTGTCCTTTTTGTCGTCATGTTCGTGCTCGAAATGACGCTCGGCGTTTATTGTAAGAGTGTTTTCGGAGAGGTCGAGGCGAATGTCTTTTTTGTCAAAGCCGGGCAAATCGGCTTCAAGCACGAAATTTTCGCCCTCGTCGGTTATGTCAGTTCTGAATTCCCCGCTCCTGAAAAACGCGTCGAACGGCTCATTGAAAAATCTTCTTTCAAAATCCTCGATCTCACGGAACGGATTATAAGCCGCTGCTGAATTAAGTCTGCGGTAGGGTCTTAGTTCAAACATTGTAAAAATACCTCCAAATTTTTTTCATAAATATTATCCGCCGATTTCGGCGCTTTATTCGCCTGTTGCATTATCCGCTTGACTTATTTGACATGGAATGATATAATGATAAACAGAAACCATTATATTCGGTAAACAATGAGTAAAAAGAGGGTGCAAATAATGAGGCTTGATCTGACGGATATGCTGTACGCGCTGTCGTTCGCGCTGGACAGCGTAGAAGCCGAGCTGGTCGGAGTAAACACGGGACACGGAAAGCGCGTGGCGTATCTTGCGCTGTTAATGGGAAAAGAGGCCGGCTACCGCGAGGAAGAGCTGAGAGATTTTATCGGCTGCTGCCTGCTTCATGACAACGCCCTGACCGAATCAATAAACGACGAGCTGTCGGACAAGGGCGCGGAAAATCTCTCCCCCGACCTTCTTGAGCTGTGCGACATGAACAAGCTCGAGCGTAATCACAGCGTTATCGGAGAGGACAATATCCGCTTGCTTCCGTTTCGCTCGGACGTAAAAAACGTAATTTTGTATCATCACGAAAACGCCGACGGAAGTGGTGTGTTCGGGAAGAAGGCTTCGGAAACACCGCTTAAATCTCAGATATTGCATTTTGCGGATATTGCGGACACGGCAAAAGTGTTCCGTCCCGAAAGCATGACGAAAGCTGAGTATGACGAGCTTTGCGAATGGGTAAACGGCAGGAAGGATATCAAGTTTTCGGGCGAGGTCGCGGAGCTGTTTAAAAAAGCGGTGAGCTTTGACAAGATCGCCGAGTTACAGGAAAAGGGCTTGGATCATTGTCTGCACGAGGAGCTTCACAAGGAGATAGTCGACTATCCCGACGAGACGATCCGCAATATAGCGAACCTGTTTACGAAAATAGTCGATTACAAGTCCGAATTTACCGAGAGACACTCTACGGGCGTCGCGCAAAAGGCGGAAATAATGGCGCATTATTACGGCTTTGACGCGGAAAAATCCATTCGCTTTTATTTCGCGGGGGCAATGCACGATATCGGAAAATTAGCGGTCTCAAACGGCATTCTTGAAAAGCCCGACAAGCTGACCGACGAGGAATTCAGCGCGATGAAAAACCACGCCTCGGCTACATATTACGTCTTAAAGCAGATAAAGGAAATTCCCGATATTTTAGAGTGGGCGTCAAATCACCATGAAAAGCTCAACGGAAAGGGCTATCCGCGCGGGCTTTCTGCGGAACAGCTCAGCTTTGAGGATCAGCTTATGGCGTGCGTTGATATCTACCAGGCGCTGACGGAAAAGCGCCCCTATAAGGACGGAATGTCCCATGAAAAGTCAATTTCGATAATGCTCGGAATGGCTGAAAGAAACGAGCTTAACGAAAAGATAGTCCGCGATATGGACGCGCTGTTCGGAAAATAAAAAAAGCATTTGGGGGAAAACCTTTCTGTAGAAAGGTTTTCCCCCAAGCACCTTTTCCAAAGACTTTTAATATCGCCGCTATTTTTGCCGATTGAAGACGTCCTTTCTGTGCAGGACAAAAACTCCGAATATAATTGAAATAATAAGCGCGATGATATACAAAGCAAGATCCAGTTTTACAATATAATTATAAACCGAAAAGACCCTTCTCAAGTCAATATAATCAGCAACCAAAAATGTGGCGAACGGCACGATTATCTGAAACATCACCGCGCACATGATTACGGAAATGATATACGAAACGATCGGAAACCTGCTTAACGCCGCGAAAATTTCTCCGATGGCGGTCATGCTAACTGCCGCAAAAAACGAATCAAAAACCATACTGTAATCATATGAAAAAAGGTTATTATATCCAAGCACGATAGCAGCGACCGCTATTGCCGCACAGATTATCAGCCGTTTGACCGGAAATTTATTATTCATAAACAAGCCCCCTTTTCATTTATTCCTTGCCGACATAGTAGTAAAACGTTTGCTTAAAGGTTTTGGTTTGGTTCTCAAAATCGTAAGTGTATTCTTCGCTGACGCCCGAGGATTTTCCGTCGGCTGCCCCCGTATGCATAAAATTCCCGCCGCGTGTGCCGCCGAATGAGGAATTAGAGGTAGCTAATCTATACGTTAAAAGCTCGCTTTCCTTAAGTGTGATCCCAAAGTCCCATATGTCGGCTGTCCCTCCGGGTATACCCGAATCGCCATTGATTGCCTTTTGGTATCGGCGGAGTTTATCCATAAAATCGGGGTCTGTTTCATCTGTGATAACGCGCACGTTTTCTCCCATAGGCGCGTCTACATCATATATTATCGCGAAATTGTTCTCGTCAATTGGCAGGACCGCGCTGAAAGAGACCTGCCTGAAGCCCTTGATGTCCACATAATCATAGTATTCGCCGTCAAGCTCCATACCGCCCATAAAGAAATTGACCGTACTTACCTGTATCGCCGCGGACACCGACAACAGCAGCACTCCCGAAAAGATCGCTATTGCCGCCGCGATTATCAGCGGCTTTAATCTTACCTTGCGTTTTGTCATATCGTTTTCCTCCGCGTCCTTCGTCTCTATGAGCGACATTACGGCGGAAATGTTTTTCTCGACGCGCTCTTTTGAGGGCTTTATCTCATCCTCCGGCTGACAATTCCTCAGAAACTCGTCAAACATGCTCATATCCCCTTTCGCTCATAAATTCTTTCAGTCCGGCTCTGGTGCGGTGAAGATTTGTCCGCACAGAGCCTTCCGATATATTCATTGCCCTTGCTATCTGAGAGGAACTCTCGCCGTAGAGGTAAAATCGCAGGAATATCTCGCGGTCTTTCTCCGAAAGCTGTTTTATTCCCTCGTTCAGGCATTCCGTCATCATCGAAAGCTCCGCCTTGTCCTCGACAAGAAAGCCCGACGATATCTCAAGCTCGGAAATATCCTCAAACGGCGGCTTCATACTTCTGAAGCGGTTTTTTACGGCGTTTCTCGCGGCGGCGGACAAATACGCCGCCAGCCCTATCTTTATTTCTATATTCTTCCGCAAGCTCCAAAGCTTATAGAAGACCTCGACGGATATCTCGTCGATATCTTCTTCGGAAAGCGCGCCGCGCGAGAAGTTCCGCACAACCGTACAGACATATCCCGAATATTTTTTCATTATCACTTCAAGCGCTTTTGTATCGCCGTCCGCAAGCGCCGAGATCAGCTCTGCCTCGTTCATTTACGCCTCTCTTGTTGTTAGATGTTTTAAAATAATATGCGCATATCCGAAAAGGCTCAGACTGCCGATAAACTTCATATGTTATGCCGGCGGCTTATCGACAGCCTGAAAATCAGGTTCCTTCTCACTTATATAGACACGGATTTTCTGAAAATGTTACAAGTCGGCCAAAAACTTCCGCCCGAAGGCGAGCCGCCTTTGGCAATACGTTCCACACGTAGAACGCTGTCAAAGGCGGA
>JAFLUF010000024.1:15424-27550 GCA_022508925.1 Oscillospiraceae bacterium
TTTGGCAATACGTTCCACACGTAGAACGCTGTCAAAGGCGGACACTCGAATTATATGATACTTCTTACCGCACGCTCCTTAATACAAGCGTAAGCTGTTGTTTATCCTTTAAAATATTGTTCAGGATTTCACCTTAAAATCGTTTCCGGTGAGGTTTTCATGAGGCTGACGGAAATTTCCTATAACTTTTACTCCCTGAAAATACCAGGTAAGCCCGAAGATCTCGTTTTCACTGAGAGAATCGCCCTGCATATATCTTACGTTTCCGCCTGTGTCCTTGATCTCGCCGCTGAATATATAAAGCTGACCCGAAGTAACAAGCGGCGCGATATAGTCGATAAGCTTCTGCGAATCCTCCTTTGCGGCACTGAGAGCCTCGGAAACATTTATTATTCCGTTTGCCATAGAGCCGATATAGGGCGCCGTATCCCAGTCCTCATACTGAAGCTCCTTGAACTTCTTGAGGAAATAACTGTCGCGCTTTGAGTAGAAATACATTATCATGTGCGGATAGTCCTCTTCATACAAAGAATAATCCAGTCCGCCCACAAACTTAACACCCTTTTTCTCACAGTATTCCGCGCTGTGCTTGCTTTCGGTATAGCACATTATCACGTCGCAGCCGTAGTCAATAAGGGCATTGATGGCATCTTCTATCTCGTTGTCAGCAGTCGCTCCCACAACGCACATCTCGGCATTTTTGTAAACTCTCTGCATACCGAGCGCCGCCGCGTTTACCGTAGGATAGACACCGAGCATATCACCGTCGGCTATAAAGCCTATCTTCTCCGTTTTGGAGTTGTACGCCGCTATCATTCCTCCTATGTAAGAGCCCTGATACAAGGTCTCAACATAAGAGGTTACATTTGCCGTACCCATTCCGAGCGAGCCGTAGTTTATAAACTCAATGTTCATATACCTGCCGGCAATAGAGGACAAAACGTTTGCATATATCGAGCTGCAGGAAATAATGACCTCGCAGCCCTCCGAATAAAGCGCCTTTACCGCGCTTTCAAAATCCGATACGGAAACGTTTTCAATGTAATATGACTCGACCTTGCCATTACAGTATTTGGACGCGCTGAGTCTCTGGTCGTTTATCTGACCCGTAAAACCGCCTTTTTCAGCGCTTCCGTGGAAAATATACCCGACCTTTGTCACCTTTACTTCTTCCTCTGTTATACCGGAGCTTCCGTCGCTGGAGTCTTCCTCGTCCCCGTCGCAGCCGGAAAATCCGAACGCCAGACAGCCGCACAATATAACTGCGATAAATTTTAACCATTTTGAAGTCATATTTATTATAACCTCCCTGTAATATTTAAAGAAAAAATTACTTTTTGTATCTGGAAAGTTCAAATCAGACCTTCCATTTCTCAATTATAACATATTTTTTTAAAAAAATCATTACTTTTTCAAAATATTTATTAACTTTGTCTTTATTTTTTCAAAAAAATATGTTATAATGAATTGAATATAAAAAATTCTGATCCAAATACGTGTGCATATTCCCTAAAACAGTTTTTGCAAACGAGATGTAAGAAAATGTAAAAGAAAGGAAATTTTAATGAAGCTAAAGAAAATTCTTTCGGCTGTTTGTGCCTTGACTTTCGCGGCGGTCTTGGCGGGCTGCTCGGTAGATTTCGGAACAAACGCGGAGGTAAGCCCCGAAACCGTGGTGGCAAAGCCCACAAGATTTTGCTTTACGGGAGAGCTTGACATAACCTATGAGGAATTCAGCAAAGAATATATGTTTTACCTCAAATCATACGGTATAACCGAGGAACCGTCAACCGAGGAAATGTGCAAAGAGCTGAGGAACAATATAATCAACAATCAGATATACGATAAGGTGATGCTGTTAAAGGCAAAGGAATACGGCTGCGACGTCCTTACGGATAAGGAAAAACAGGAAATTCAAGAGGAATTTGAAGCCGAGATCGAGCTTCAGATAAAAGATCTGGGAGAATCGGCGGATTACAGCGACCTTCCCGAGGGTACTGAAATAACGGACGAAATGAAGCTTGAGCGCGGCAAGCAGGAGTTTGAAAGTATCCTCGAAGCCTGCAATATGACGCGCGACAATATCTACAAATGGATAGAAAGCTACCGGATCTCACAGAAGCTTCTTGAAAAGATCAAAGAGGATATTGACCCTCAGGAAGCCGAGGATATTCTCAACGAATATATCGATGAGATAAAGGCGATCTACGAAACCGACCCCGCAGCGTATGAACAAGGCGACTACTACGTTTTCTGGATCCCCGAGGGTTCAAGGCGCATAAAGCACGTTTTGCTCGGATTTGACGACGAAACGATGTCAGCTATACGGGAATACCGTGAAAACGGCGACGACGAGGCGGCGGATGCCTTGAGAAAGGAAAAAACGGCGGAGTTTGCCGAAAAGCAAGCTGAGGTCGAAAAAGCGCTGGACGACGGCGCGGATTGGAATGAGATTCTGCTAAATTACAGCTCCGACGCCGCGGGAAGCTCGCTTTACCCCGACGGATATCTTGTTGTTCCGAACGGAACGGCGTATGTCGCGGAATTTCAGGAGGCCTCGTTTATCCCCGAAGAGATCGGCGAAAGGATAACTTGCGTATCCGACTACGGTCTGCATATAATGATCTATGCGAGCGACGCGAAGGTCACCGAGAAAGAACGAAACGATATAATTGACTACCTTAAATACAACCTCGCTCAGAACGAGTTTTCCGAGCGCATGAACACATGGATAGACGAATACGCGTTTGATATTGACAATGAAGCTCTGAGACTTAATAACACGACTTCAGAGTAAAACTATGTTGACGGAGTTGAACTATGAACACACCGATTTGTAATTTTCTGGAAAGGTATAACAACGAAGAACGGCTAAGACTGCACACGCCCGGACACAACGGCGAGGTCCCCAACGACATAACCGAGATATACGGTGCGGACAGTCTTTATCACTCGGACAAAACGGGCGGTATAATCGGAACGAGCGAGGCGCTGACCGCGGGAGTTTTCGGCGCGAAGAAAACGTGCTTTTCCTGCGGAGGCGGTACGCTGGCTATTCAGACGGCGCTGGCGCTCTTGAAAGAACGCGGGTGTCAGACAATAGCGGCTTCGAGATATTCCCACCGCTCTCTTGTTTCAACGGCGGCGCTTCTGAGAATGGACATAAAGTGGCTCTACCCCGAAGAGTTTCTCAGCGCGGACGTTCCGTACAACGTAGACGGACTTTGCAACACGGACGCCGTTTTTGTCACCAACATCGATTATTACGGCGGAACGTGGAAATTTGTCCGTCCGAGTATACCCGTTGTTGTGGATAACGCCCACGGAGCGTATCTGCGCTTTCTTGACAAGCGTATGTTCGGAACAGAGTATCTTCACCCGCTCGAGCTGGGTTTTCCGCTTATGTGCATAGATTCCGCGCACAAGACGCTTCCCGTGCTTACGGGCGGAGCGTATCTTCATTTTGCGCAGGGCGAGGACTTTACAAACGCAAAGGAGCTTATGGCGCTGTTCGGCTCGTCAAGTCCGTCATATCTCATTTTGGAGAGTCTCGACCGCTTTAACGAGACCATTGCCGAAAATATCCAGCTTGTAAACAACGCCTGCGAGGCAGTCGCGGAGCTTAAGGAGCGTCTCGAAAGAAACGGCGTTCCGCTTAAAAAGAGCGACCCGCTGAGAGTTACAATAAACGCGCGCGAGTGCGGACTAAGCGGATTTGAGTGCGCGGCGGTACTCAGAACAAACGGCGTGGAGTGCGAAATGGCGGACGAAAATTATGTTGTACTTATGTTCTCCGCTACTACGACAGTTGAGGACTGCGAGCGCGCGGAAATGGGGATCATGCTTATTCCGACAGGTATTCCACAGCCCCTCGTCCAGTTTGAGCATATAAAGCCGGTTGCTGAAATGCCGATTTACGAGGCGATGTTCAGAGCCCGCAAGACGGTTCCTATCGAAGCCGCGGCCGGAGAGGTCTGCGCAAACATCGAGTGCCACTGTCCTCCGGGAGTTCCGCTGGTCATGCCCGGAGAAATGTTTGACCACAACGTAATAAACGCGCTGAAAATGCACGGCGTAAAGAATGTGTCTATTATTACAAAGGGCGGATTACTTTAATTCCAAAGGCTTATTGGGTATGTTCAGCGGCAGCTGACGCGCGCGAAAGCTCTTTTTTCCGACAACCAGCGCCTTATAATCGCAAAGGTTTTTGCCGCGCTGAAAGAGATTTTGCGAAAGCGAATATCCGCTTGAAAGCGCGCGCGGGAAGCATACGCAATAAACCGCGGTCCCGCGCCTGAATGACAGTATCACGCGGTTTTTTCCGAAACAGCTTCTGGCGTTCTTCATCAAGATCACTCCGCACAACGCTGTGTACCCGCTTGCGAAAACCGCGCAGTACAAAGCTGTTTTCAGAAGCTGAGCGAAATGCAGCCAAGACAGGTAAAACAGGATAAGCGCCGCAGAGGAAATTCCGAAGATCCACAGCGGTACTATACAGTGAGCCGCTATCCTGCAAAGCGGAGTTTTCACGGGTACATTGCTTTCGGGCATTATCCCGAAAAACCGCGAAGCAATTCGCTCGAAAAGCTGTTCGGACGCGGCGGGATAAACCACGGTTTTGTTGTAATAAACCGGAGAGTGTCCGAAAAGCATACATAAAATTGTTTTTCGCGAAATTACGGCGGCGGTATTTCGTACAAGGGCGGTCTCATACAATGTAACAACACCGCTTTTTATGAAAACGATATTTCCCCGCCGCGACAGGCAAAATCCCGAAAGCCTTATAAGCTTTGCGATAAACGCGAAGCTCCATGCGCAGACCGCGAAAACCGCCGCAAACGACGCTATCTGCGGAACGGCTACATGTATCAGCATAAGCGTATCAGACAGCTTTTCGGCGGTGGAAATAAGCGCGGAGATCATACGGTCGAAATATTCACTTCCGACTATTCTGCCGACGCGGTAGAGGGTCGCGGAGAAAAACGCTATCCCCGCAAGCGCGCGGGTGTCGATAAGCGTGCCGAATAAGATCTCGCGAAAACGGGGTCTCACACAGTTATCGGGCATTTTCGGAAGAAACGGGAGCGGTTCGTTTTTTCCGAGAAAAAACTCGGTTTTGCCGTTTAGTGTGAAGACCGTAATTTCTTTCGCGCGGAATATTCTCAGCATGGGAGTTTGTTTAACGACCGTTTTGACTATCGCCGAAAACGGCAGCACGGCGGTTCTTCTTAGAAAAACGCCTTTTGTAAGCGTGATTTTTCCGTCCGAAAAATCGAGACTGACAAAGAAACGGCGCAGAATATAATATAATAAAAATTTCATAGGCAAAAATTATTTTACGGGAGATAATTTATGAGTACTACGGGCTGTATTGTCCTCGCCGGCGGCGCGGGTAAAAGAATGAAGTCTGAAAAGCCGAAGGTGCTTTGCGAGGTTTTGAAAAAGCCGATGCTCGGGTGGGTGTTGGATTGCGCGAAAGAGTTCGGGTTTGATAAGACAGGCGTCGTTTCGGGATATAAGCGCGAAATGACCGAAAAATACCTGACCGAGAATTACGGCGATATTCCCGCGTTCTATCAGGACGAGCAAAATGGTACGGGCGACGCGGTCTCGCGCGCAGAAGAGCTTATTCGCTCGGTCGACAGGGTGTGCGTGCTTTGCGGAGACGCGCCGTTTATGGACGCGAAAACGCTTGAAAAGGCTCTCGCGCTTCATGAAAAGACAGGCGCGGGTGTTACGGTAATTTCCGCCGAGCTTGAAAACCCGTTTGGCTACGGAAGGATAATCCGCGACGGCTCAGACAAATTTTCCGCGATTCGCGAGCAAAAGGATTGTTCCCCGGAAGAGGCGAAAATATGCGAGATAAACAGCGGGGCGTATTGGTTTGACTCAAAGTCTTTGCTTTCGGCGCTCCCGAAGATTACGAACAAAAACGCGAGCGGAGAGTTTTATCTCACCGACTGTGTTGAAATAATAGGAAACGCTCAGGTATATAAAAGTGAGAACCCCGCTATCACATATGGAGCGAATACACGCGCCGATTTGTATATGCTCAACGAAAAAGCGCGGGCGAGCGTGTTTGAAAGACTTATGGACGAGGGAGTTTCGTTTATTTCAACGGACGGCGTCATTATCGGAAATGACGTAAAAATCGGTGCGGATACGCTGATATTGCCGAACACGATAATTCTCGGAAAGACTGTGATAGGAAAGAACTGCGAGATAGGCGCGAATTCGCGCATCGAGGACTGTACAATAGGCGACAATGTTATTCTTGACAACGTAAAGGCGGCTTCGGCGACGATTGAAGACAATGTGAAGATCGGACCGTTTGCTCAGCTCCGCCCCGGAACGGTAATAAGAAAGGGCGTTAAGATAGGAGACTTCGTCGAGATAAAGAACAGCGATATAGGAGAGAATACGGCTGTAGCTCATCTTACTTATTTGGGCGACAGCGACGTGGGGCGCGGCGTTAATTTCGGCTGCGGGTGTGTTACGGCAAACTATGACGGGATAAATAAATACCGCACGGAGATAGGCGACGACGCGTTTATCGGCTGCAACACAAATCTTATCGCTCCTGTTAAAGTTGGAAACAATGCCACGACTGCCGCGGGGTCTACCATTACGAAGGACGTACCCGAAAACTCGCTGGCGGTAGAGCGCGGACAAATGCGCGTGATAGAAAATTGGGATAAAAACTTCAAAAGGAAGAAGAAATAATAAAAAAGTCTTTGAAAGGGAGTCTGAGGGCGCATTATGCGCTGCGCGCAAAACGCTGACTTTCTTCAGAAAGTTTTCCCTCAGAAAAACAGAAGAATTGCACAAGTTGTGACAGATTATAGTATATACTTTTTATAAATAGATGACAATTTTATCGTTGGTGAGGTAAAAAATGAAAGCTTTAGTTGTTGTTGATTTTCAGGTGGATTTTGTAAACGGCGCGCTTGGTTTTGAGGGCGCGGAAAATTTAGAGCCGATAATCGCGCGAAAAATCGAGGAATGCCGCGCGGCGGGAGGAAAAGTAATCTTCACTTTCGACACCCACGGCGAAAACTATCTCGAAACAGCCGAGGGCAGAAAACTGCCGATAGTTCATTGTATTGACGGCTCGGCGGGACACAAGCTGTACGGGAAGATCGCGGAGTGCGTAAAAGCGGACGATATTGTTATTAAAAAGCCCGCGTTCGGGTCGCTCGAGCTTGCGGAGGTGTTAAGAAAACACAACTTTGACGAGGTGGAGCTTTGCGGGCTTGTTACGGATATCTGCGTGGTTTCAAACGCGATGATATCCAAGGCGGCTCTTCCCGAGGCGAAAATAGTCGTGGACAGCTCCGCTTGCGGCTCGGGGAACAAAGAGGGTCACGCAAAGGCGCTTGACGTTATGCGCGGAGTGCAGATCGACGTGGTTTAAAAGGCTCTCGGAGTCTAAGGATTTCGAGCAAAGAAGCACTGACTAAAATACCAGAAGAATGACAGGAAGGTCAGGTATGGATCACCGCGCGGAATTTAATTTGGAATGGCGGCTTATCACACAGGCGGGCAGGATAGCGCAGGCGTTCCGCGGAAACATTGACGAGGAGCGGTTCGGTCGGCTTTCCGATGTTATAGAGCTTTGCCGTAATTACGCTCAGTGCGCCGTTGACGGCTGGGACGAGCTGTATGAAGCGGTTCTCGGCGACGGCGGTATCTGGGAATTCGGCGAGCTGTACGACAATTTTTCCCGTGACGAGCGGCTTTTCTGGCGGCTGGAGACCTGCATTCTGATGTGCGTATGCCGTATCGCTTGTGAAAGCGAGCAAGACTATTGTCCGCAGGACATGGAGATGAGATCCGAAAATATCCCGCTTTTCGCGAATTATCTTGAAAAGAGCTTTTGCGGACAGGCAGACTGCGAGGGCTGCATTGAGTTCTTTAACGCCAACTTATGCTATTAAATGTGTCTTGGGAGGAATTTTATGTTTACGGAACAGAATTACACCATGCTTTGCGATTTCTACCAGCTCACCATGGGCAACGGCTATTTTATGACGGATTATGCGGACAAAACCGCCTATTTCGATCTATTTTTCAGACGAGTTCCCGACAACGGCGGATATGCGGTGTGCGCGGGACTTGAGCAGGCAGTTGAATACATCGAAAACCTGCGCTTTGACGCGGACGATATTGATTTTCTCAGAAGCAAGGGACTTTTTAACGAGAAATTTCTCGATTATCTGCGCAATTTCAGGTTTGAGGGAGATATCTTTGCCGTTCCCGAGGGAACGCCTGTGTTTCCGTATGAGCCGCTTATCACGGTACGCGCTCCCGCTATTCAGGCGCAGCTTATCGAAACAATGCTGCTGCTTCTGATAAACCATCAGTCGCTTATCGCCACAAAGGCGTCGAGAATAGTAAGGGCGGCAAACGGACGCGCTATCTCGGAGTTCGGCTCGAGAAGAGCGCAGGGCGCGTCGGGAGCGATTTTAGGCGCGCGGGCGGCGTATATCGGCGGCTGCGCGGGTACGGCGTGCGTTATTTCGGACAAGCTGTACAACGTTCCCGCAACGGGAACAATGGCGCACTCGTGGGTACAGATGTTTGATTCCGAGCTTGAGGCGTTTAAGAAATACTGCGAGGTATACCCCGACAGCACGACGCTGCTGGTTGATACCTACAACGTGCTTAAGTCGGGGGTCCCGAATGCCATAAAAGCGTTCGACGAGGTCTTAAAGCCTCTCGGAAAGCGACCCAAGGGCATAAGGCTCGATTCGGGGGATATCGCGTATCTGTCCGTCGAGGCGAGGAAAATGCTGGACGAGGCGGGTTATCCCGACTGTAAGATCGTGGCGTCAAATTCGCTTGACGAGTATATCATAACCGACTTGCTGAGTCAGGGCGCGAAGATCGACCTTTTCGGCGTAGGGGAAAGACTTATCACGGCGTCCTCCGAGCCTGTCTTCGGCGGAGTTTACAAGCTCTGCGCTGTAGAGGAAAACGGAGTGATAACGCCGAAGATCAAAATAAGCGAAAATGTCGCGAAAATAACAAACCCGCATTTTAAAAAGCTGTACAGAATATATGATAACAAAACGGGCAAAGCCGAGGCAGACCTGCTGTGCGTATATGACGAGCAGATAGACCCGACCAAGCCTATCGAGCTGTTCGACCCGAACTATACATGGAAACGCAAAACGTTTTCGGACTTTACGGCAAAGGAGCTTCAGGTGCCGGTCTTTAAGGGCGGAAAGCGGGTGTACAGTCCGCCGAAGCTTGACGATATAAGGGTTCACTGTAAAAAACAGCTTGATACGCTGTGGGAGTCAGTCTTAAGGTTTGAAAATCCACATAATTATTATGTGGATCTGTCGCAAAAGCTGTGGGATATAAAACAGAATCTGCTTAATCAGAAAAACAGATAATAAAAATTATAAACGGATTTCCAAAACCGGCAACTAAAAGGGGGTCGTGCATTTGACGCGGAACGAAGTCGAATTACTGTGCGGGGCGGTCTGCCCCGGCGCCGTGCAGAGCAAATGCGCGTTTAAACAGGGCGAGGTCATAGGGTTTATTGATACGTCTGCGAGACACGACGGCTCAAAAGGAATAGCGTTTTCAGCCGATGAAATGACGGTGAAAACAAACGGGTCTGTCCGCAGAGTTTTATACAAGGATATAAGCTCGGTTGTGATCGTCGAAAGTTATGAAAGCAGTTTTGCGGACGAGCTTGTTATTTCGGCGCAGAGGACTGAGATAAGGATATCCGACTATTCGCTCGATAAGTCCGAGCTGAAAAAGCTTATTGACGGGCTGCGCGAAAGCGGAGTGTCCGCCGGTGAAAAACAGGAAGAAACCTCAGAGAGTACCGAAAGCGTACCAAACGAAATAAATAACGGAGTTTTTGAAGTCGGTTCCGAAAATGACTTTCAAGACGCTTTTACCGGATGGGATAATGAACAGGTGTTTTCGGGCGTAATTCCCGAAGAGGAACCATCCGTGGAAACCGACGGAAGTGTTTTTACATTATCGCGTGAAGACGACCGCATTGATTTTCCGCAAAACTCCGTGATTTTTTCGGAAGTGATCTCCGAATATATCACAAGGAAAGATAAAGCGCAAACCCGTGAAATTTATCCGCCTAAAAACGATGAAGAGATTTCGGATAAAGCTTCCGAAAGCGACTTTTCGGGTGAGTCTGCGGATAGTTTACAAGAAGAATTTCAAAATATACAAGAGTTTCCGGGCGTTATACCCGAAGAAGCCCCCGAGTGGGAAGACACACCCGCTTCGGTATATGAAGAGGATACGGCGGTGAGGACAGTGACAAAGGCAGAAACAAATCAGGAAGAAGCCACAGTGCTTGAAGCGGCAAATAGCGGCGAGAATACCGCCAAAACCGATGACGATTTTGACGAGCAGGCGGAACTCGAGCGTATAAGCTCAATGTCGCGCGAGCAGACCATGAGCTATCTTGCCGACGCTTTTGCCGAAATAAACGGCGCTAAAGACGAAAGCAGCGAAAGCTCGTCAAATAAAATTCCGATCGAAAATGCTGCGGTACAAGCGAGACAGGTTGTTGAAACAGGCACGGCTGAGATCAAAAATACAGAGTCTAAAAATCCTTTGAAGGAAACCGACCGTGAAGAGCTTACGATAGAACCTGCCTGGGGCGATATCTACATAAAAGCCAGCCGAAGTCTCAGAGAGCTTTGCGAGCAAGGCAAGCTGTCCATGGACGCGATAAGGGAGGAGCTTAGGGTAAGGCTTTTGCCGTCCGCAAAGGCTTTTGCGGAAATTACAGCGGATGAATCGAGGATCCCTAAGGTGCTTATGCCGAGAATAACAGAACTGAGAAGCGCCGCGAAGAATTTTGACGAGTACTTTTCCTACGGTGACGATATAGGCACGAGGGCAATGTTCTTTATGCTGTTTCAGATGCTTTCCTACGCGGACAGAATAGTGGAAAATCCCGAGGCAAAGGAAAGGCTCAACGACTTTTTCAGACGCTTCGGCTCGGCGGGAATTATCCTGTCGATGCTTGATATGCGCGTTTAGAGGTTAGAAGTCAGAAGTAAGAGGTAAGAGGTAAGAGTTTGACTTAAAAGTGATTTCTTACCGCTTACTTCTCTTTGATATAAGGAGGACAACAAAAATGAACAACGAACTGGTTCTGGTAATCGACTTTGGCGGGCAGTACAATCAGCTTATCGCGCGCAGAGTAAGAGAGCACAATATTTACTGCGAGGTGATCAGCTATAAAACTCCCGTTGAGGAAATAAAGGCTAAAAATCCCAAGGGGATAATATTTACGGGCGGTCCGAATTCGGTTTATCTCGAAAGCTCACCCCGTATGGGTAAAGAGATATTTGAGCTTGGCGTGCCGATACTCGGGATCTGCTACGGCGCGCAGTTTATGGTGCTGGGTCTTGGCGGAACGGTCACCGAGGCAAATGAAGAAGCCGTCGCGGAATTCGGCAGAACAGACTGCGAGTTTGACAACAGCTCGCTCCTGTTTAAAGGCTTAAAGGAAAAATCAATCGTCTGGATGAGTCACAATGACCACATCGAGACTCTTCCGGAGGGTTTCCGCGCGATTTGTCACAGCGCAAAGTGCCCGTATGGAGCGATTGAAAATCCCGAACGAAAATTCTACGGAACGCAGTTCCACCCCGAGGTAAATCACACGGAGCAAGGTTTTGAAATGCTCGGAAACTTCCTCAAAAACGTTTGCGAATGTAAAGGCGATTGGACAATGGAAAGCTACGCGCAAACTGCGATACGCGATATCCGCGAAAAGGTAGGCGACAAAAAGGCGCTTTTAGCTCTTTCCGGAGGTGTAGACAGCTCGGTTGCCTGTAAGCTTATGGCAAAGGCTATCGGAGGTCAGCTTACCTGCATTTTCGTAGACCACGGACTTATGCGCAAAAACGAGGGCGACGAGGTTGAAGCGGCGTTTGCGGACAGCGGCGTTAATTTTGTGCGCGTAAATGCCGGAGAAAGATTTTTGTCAAAGCTTAAGGGAGTTTCGGAACCCGAAAAGAAGCGCAAGATAATCGGCGAGGAATTTATACGCGTTTTTGAAGAAGAAGCAAAGAAAATCGGAAAGGTGGATTATCTTGTTCAGGGAACAATTTATCCCGATGTTAT
>JAFLUF010000025.1 GCA_022508925.1 Oscillospiraceae bacterium
GCTCTATGATGGGCTCGGGCGGACTTATCGTAATGGACGAGGACAACTGTATGGTCGATATCGCGAAGTTCTTCCTCGACTTTACGGTTGACGAAAGCTGCGGAAAGTGCACGCCCTGCCGTATCGGTACAAAGAGAATGTACGAAATGCTTACCAAGATCACCGAGGGCAAGGCTACCATGGAGGATCTCGACAAGCTCGAAAAGCTGTGCTACTACATAAAGGACAACGCGCTGTGCGGTCTGGGACAGACAGCCCCGAACCCCGTGCTTTCAACTCTGCGCTATTTCAGAGACGAGTACGAGGCTCACATAAACGAAAAGAGATGTCCCGCGGGCGTGTGCAAGTCGCTGCTTAACTTCTCCATTATCAAGGACAAGTGCGTCGGCTGCGGACTTTGCGCGAAGAACTGCCCCGCTTCGGCGATCACAAGAACAGACTATGTCGCTCCCGGAAAGAAGCTTGCCGCAATGGAGATCGACCCGCAAAAGTGCGTAAAGTGCGGAGCTTGTGTGGCTAACTGTAAGTTCAGCGCTATCACAAAGGGATAATTCCAAGCGTGAAAGTTACCTTTATAAATTGCATTGAAAGGAAAAATTCTGATGGTTAATATAAAAATTAACGGTGTGGATTATTCCGTTCCCGAGGGTTCTACCATTTTACAAGCGGCAAGAGCCGCGGGAATAAAAATCCCGACACTGTGCTATTTGAAGGACATAAACGAGATCGGCGCCTGCCGCATCTGCGTTGTCGAGGTTAAGGGCGCGAAATCGGTTGTGGCGTCGTGCGTTTATCCCGTAAACGACGGAATGGAAGTTTTCACCAATACGCCCAAGCTTATCGAAAGCAGAAGAACAACTCTCGAGCTTATTCTGTCCAACCACAATATGAGCTGTCTTAGCTGTTCCCGCGGCGGAAACTGCGAGCTTCACAAGCTCTGCAACGAATACGGCGTGGATATGCACAAGTTTGACGGCGAAAACCCCACTCCCGAGATCGATTACAGCGCAACTCATATGTACCGCGACAACTCAAAGTGCATTCTGTGCAGACGCTGCGTTGCGGCATGCTCGGTAAATCAGGGAATCGGCGTTATCGGCGCGAACGAGCGCGGCTTTGCTACTCAGATAGCTTCTCCGTTTGATATGGATCTTGCGGATACGGCGTGCGTTTCCTGCGGACAGTGCATCACGGCTTGCCCGACGGGCGCGCTCTCCGAAAAGGACGACACGCAGAAGGTGCTTGAGGCTATCGCAGACCCCACCAAGACTGTCGTAGTACAGGCGGCTCCCGCTGTAAGAGCGTCGCTTGGCGAGGCGTTCGGTTATCCGATAGGCACGAATGTTGAGGGCAAGATGATCGCGGCTATGCGCAGGCTTGGCTTTGACAAGGTGTTTGATACCAACTTCTCGGCTGACCTTACGATCATGGAAGAGGCTACGGAGTTCCTTGACAGAGTTCAGAACGGCGGAAAGCTCCCGCTTATCACCTCGTGCAGCCCCGGCTGGGTACGTTATTGCGAGAACTACTTCCCCGAGTTTATTCCCAATCTTTCGAGCTGCAAATCGCCTCAGCAGATGTTCGGCGCGGTTGTCAAGACCTACTACGCTCAGAAGATCGGTAAAAAGCCCGAGGACATCGTATCTGTTTCGGTTATGCCATGTACTGCAAAGAAGTTTGAGATAGGCAGAGACGACCAGTCCGCGGCGGGTGTTCCAGATGTGGACATCGCGATAACGACGCGCGAGCTTGCAAATCTCATAAACAAGGCGGGAATCATGTTCAACGAGCTTCCCGATGAAAAGGCTGATTCTCCGCTCGGCGGATATACAGGCGCGGGAGTTATCTTCGGCGCTACGGGCGGCGTTATGGAGGCGGCTCTCAGAACGGCTGCCTGGAAGCTTACGGGCGAGGACAACAACGCTCCCGTGGACTTTAAGGAAGTACGCGGCGTTGAGGGAATCAAAGAAGCGACCTATAATGTCGGCGGAAAGACCGTTAAGGTTGCCGTAGCAAGCGGACTTGCAAACGCAAAGAAGCTGCTTAAGAGCATCAAGTCGGGCGAAGCGAGCTATGACTTTATCGAGATCATGGCGTGCCCGGGCGGCTGTGTAAACGGCGGCGGACAGATAATCCAGCCCGCGTCGGTATGCAACTTTACCGACATTCGCGCGGAGAGAGCAAAGGTTCTTTACGGAATCGACGAGGCTTCGACGCTCCGCCGTTCTCACGAGAATCCCGATGTCAAGGCGCTTTACAGCGAGTTCTTCGGCGAGCCGAACTCTCACAAGGCTCACGAGATTCTCCACACAAGCTACAAAGAGAAGAAGCTCTACCGTTAAATTTAAATTCATATTGTCTCTGGGGAGAAACCTTTCTACAGAAAGGTTTCTCCCCAGACCACTTTTCCAAAGACTTTTTGTGCTGAAACAAAAAGTCAAAAACATAAGTCTATATACAAGACTGCCGAGAAGCCACCAGATGCGCGAAAACCGTGCCACGATTAGCCTTTGTGGCTATCGTGGCACGGCTGACAAAGCAGATGGGGGGGTTATCGGCAGTCTGTTATTTAGCACTAAAAGTATAAGTCGTTGTATATACTCCCTCTTCGCCCGCCTTCAGCACACAGCTCGGAAACTGCGGCTTGTTGGGAGAATCGGGACAGAACTGACTTTCAAGACAAAGCCCGCCGTACTGCGGATAAACATGACCGTTCTTTCCAGGCTCCTGATTAAGACCTATGCCTACATAAAACTGCATGGCGGGCATATCGGTATCCACCTGCATGATAATTCCGCGCGTCTGCTCGTAGATATACGCCGCTGTGCGCATTTCGCGCTCCATACCGAGCAGGTAGTTGTGGTCATAGCCTTTGGGAAGTCTGCCGTTGTCCATTTCGGCACGGACGGTCTTCGGCTCGCGGAAATCAAACGGCGTTCCCGTAACGTCCGCTATCTCGCCCGTAGGGATAAGCTCGGAATCAACGGGAGTATATTTATCCGCGCATATTTTCACGAGGTGATCCTTTATATCTCCCTCACCCTCGCCCTTAAGGTTGAAATAAGCGTGGTTGGTGAGATTTAAAACCGTGTCCTGATCGCATTTTCCGAAATACTCGATCTTAAGACCGTTTTGAAGCAGAGTGTATTTTGCCTGTACGCTGAGATTTCCAGGAAAATTTTCCTCCTCGTCGGGGCTGTTATAGCCGAAAACGACATAAGGCTCCGCGCCGTCCTCAATATCATCTATCGTCCACATTCTCTTTCCAAAACCGAACGCTCCGCCGTGAAGAGTGTTGTTTCCGTCGTTTTTCGTTAGCTCAAAGGTTTTTCCGTCAAGAGAGAATTTCGCGCCGCCTATACGGTTTGCCACTCTTCCGACAGTCGCGCCGAAAGCCGAATTCCCCTGTTCATACTGCTCTACCGAGCCGTATCCCAATACAACGTCGACCGGCTCGCGGTTTTTGTCAAGAACAGTCAGCGACTGGATCGCCGCGCCGAAATTCGTAATACTTACGGACAGACCGCTTCTGTTTTTCAGCGTTACAAGAAAGCACTTATAACCCCGGAAAAATCCAAACTTTGAGATCTCGGTACTCATAAATTGCCTCCAAAAAATCAATATTTGTTGTCGTCAAGTCTTACAGAACGCTTGACGGGTGTTGCCGTCGCCTTTGTAACAACGCTTGCGGGCGCCCCGCCGTTACTGCTGTCCAGACCCATCGTTTTTGGGGTCGCAACAGGCACAATGTTCTCGGCTGGCTTCTGACTTGCGGCCGCCTCGTTATCGTCAAGAATGATGGTCTTTTTCTTTTCAGCGGGCTTTGCCGCGGGTTTAGCAGGAGCAACGGGCTTTTTAGGCTCTGCCTTTACCGGCTTTTCAACAGCCTTTGGCTTTGCGGCTTCTGTTTTCTCCGGCTTAGCGGAAGCGGCTTTCTCAACCTCGGGTTTTACGGGTTTGGTTTTTTCCGCCGCCGGCTTTGCGGGCTTAGCCTTTTCGACTGCGGGTTTTGCGGGTTTGGCTTTCTCGGGCGCGGGTTTCTTTGTTTTCTCCGCGGCGGGCTTGGCGGGTTTGGTCTTTTCAGCCGCCGGCTTTACGGGCTTAGTTTCAGCCTTGGGCGCCGCGGGCAGGTCATCAAGCTCTATGCTTTTGGGCTTTTCTCTTTTCGGTCTCGAAGCCAGCCTTTTCTCGTCAATTACAAAGCTCTCGATCGTTTCATGCAGCATAGCCGCCTGGGTCGCAAGCTCCTCGGAGCTGTCCGCGCACTCTCTCGCGCTGTCGGAGATCTGAGTGACGGTATTCGAAATGCCGTTCATTCCCGCGAGAACTTCCTTTACGCTTTCCGCCTGCTTCGCGGAAGAATCGGCGATCTCCTCTACGACCTTTGAGGTAGCGTCGGTTTTCTCAACTATCTTTTCAAGCATCTTGGCGGTCTCATTGGCTATTACCGTACCGTTCTTGACCGCGTTTATCGAGGTTTCGATAAGCGTTGTGGTAGACTTTGCCGCCTCGGCGGTCATGTTTGCAAGGTTTCCTACCTCTCCCGCGACAACCGCGAAGCCCTTGCCCGCGGCTCCCGCTCTTGCCGCCTCGATAGAAGCGTTGAGCGACAGGATATTGGTCTGCGAGGAGATGTCCTGAATGGTCTTGATTATGTTTGCTATTTCCGAAGAGGTGTTGCTTATCTCGTTCATGGCTTCGAGCATTCTGGTCATCTTCTCGTTGCCCTCGTTTACTATCTTCATGGACTCGTCCGCGATAGAACGCGCGGTTGCTGCCTTTTCGGAATTGTCGTTGCTCTGATTATAAACAATATTGAGGTTTGCGTTAAGCTGTTTTACCGTAACCTCCTCGTCCTCCGCGGCACGAGACAGAACCGACGAGTTTCGGGACATTTCTTCGGAGCCGTTGCTTACCTGACGTCCCGCCTGCTCGACATTGGTAATTACGTTTCTGAGTGAGGAAACAATACTCTCAAGCGCCGTTTTTACGGGCGTGTAATCTCCATGATAATCCCCGCTCGGAGTTACGCAGAGATTTTCGTTCGCTATTTCGCCCGCGGTATATGTGATATCGCTTATGACCTCGCCGTTGTAATGCGCCATTTTATTTACCGCAAACGCGAGTGCGCCGATGTCGTCATCAAGCTTATAATCTATATCCGCGCCGGAAATTTTACCATCCGCCATTTCGGCTATCTTATCCTGAATTTTCTTGAGCGGCACGGTAACCCTCTTGCTGAAATACGAGTTTGCGACAAGGCAAAGCGCAATGAACAGAACAACTACGATCGCTCCGACTACAAGGATCATTATCATTCCCGAATAATGGTATCCTACATCTGTTCTTACGACAAGCGTGCAGTTTGCCGAGCCTTCAAGAGCTATCGAGCAATACGCGGAGTCTATGTCGCCCGCGGGTCTTATCTGTGTTTTGACATCATTGTCCGTCGTTACAAAATTCGCATAATCCCTGTCCTTGGGAGCGTTGTCCGAAGCCGCGACGATCTTTCCATCGCCCGCGATGATAAGCGTGTCGTTAGGACAGCCGTTTAAGATAGGCTTTAATTTATCTGTGCTCATAGTTACGCAGATAGAACTTCCCGCGCCTGACTTTACCGCGAGATAAAACGACGAATTATCGTCCGAAAGCATAAGCGCTCTGTTTGACGAAGCGAGCGCCGACGCGACCTTTGCGGGCATTTCCCCGCCGTAGCTGCCGGTGATGTCGGTAAACACAGCCGCCGTGATGTATTGATCGGATGAGTTTACAGCGGAAATATGCTCTGCCTTCTGCTCTTCCGAACCGGAAACAAATTCATAATCGCGCAGATGCTCTCCTATCAGATTAAGCAGACTCTCAATGCGGTTTTCAACCAACGCCTTACTCGCAACGGCGTTTTCGTCGAGTTCCTTTCCTATGCTCACCAGCGTCTGATTAAAAGACACAACGACGCACAGCGCGATATTGACGACCATCGCCACTGTCATGATAAGGCTGAAAAGCAATATCTTGGTCTTTACCGTTCTTTTGATCTTTATAACTTCCGCCATTGAAAATACCTCTTTTCAAAGTAGAATTTTGTTGACTTGCGTTAATGTCAATTTATGCCGAAATCAACAATATATTATCGAAATACATTACACTATATATAATAACATATTTGGCATACAAAGTCAATAATTTTGCGAAATTTTTACCCCCTGTAATTCAAGGAAAAATTCCCTCGCAAAGCCGTCGGTCATTCCGCACACGCAGTCCGTGGCGAGAAGCAGTCTGAAATAGCACTGCTCGGCGTCGCTTTTTCCCTCGCAGGCTCTGCGGCATATCTCAATGTAATTCTTCGATAAAACCTCGCTAAGGTCGCGGTCGTACATTCTCGCGCAGCCTGTATCAAATGAGAGCGTAGCGCCGACGATCTTATCAAGTAAAAACGTCATGACAGCGCTTTCGGAAAGCTCGCTTCTGACGATCCCCTCCGAACGGAACGCGTATCTGAAGGCAATATCCCCCAGCGCCCTGCACAACACCCTTACCTCGGAGACCTCAAGAAGCTCTTTTCTGAAGCCGCCGTTCATTATCTCCGCGTAGTTTTCGCAAAAAGCGTCCGAAGCCGCGTAAATAAGCCGAGTCTGAAGCTTTACTATCCACCTCGATACCGCCGCCTTTTCGGGACTTTCCATGCGGAGCTTTTCAGCGGAAGCGCGCGATTTTTTCAGCTCCTCCACAGCCTCGTCAAGTACCCTCCGCTCGGCTTCGTTTTCGCACATTCCGCTAAAACGCTCGCCGCTCAGTTCGTTTATAATGATATCGTAGGAGATAAGCCCCTTTTCCACCGCGTCCTCGATATCCGCGGTCTTATAGGCGATATCGTCCGCGCTTTCGAGAATAAACGTAAGCGGAAAACGGCATCCGACCGCTCCCGTTTTTTCCGTGATCTTTCTGAAAAGCTCCTGTTCCGAAACATAATATCCCATTTTCTTTTTGCAGATGTCGCCGCATTTGGAGTCGATCTCCACCGAGCTTGTCGGGTATTTGATGATCGTGTTTAAAAGCGCGAAGGTAAGGTTCATTCCCGTCTGCATATCAATAAGACAGTGCAGTCTTGAAAGGACTCTCAGAGCCTGAGCGTTGCCCTCAAAATTGAGAAGATCCGCCTTCATCTGCTCCGACAGCAATTGCTCAACAGGAGTATCTTTATACTTAAGACGCGGGAAATTGTCCTTAAACCACTGTCTTATCGAAAACTCTCCGAAATGTCCGAACGGCGGATTTCCGATATCGTGAATAAGCCCCGCGCACTCGAGGATATCACAGCAGTTTTCCCTGACTCCCTCGTCTATCTCGGGAGTCTTGTTATTTATCAGCCGTGTAAAGATCGTATCGCCCATGCTTTTCGCAAAAGAGCTTACTTCAAGCGAATGCGTTAGGCGTGTCCTGACAAAATCGCCTCTGTAAAGCGGATATACCTGCGCCTTATCCTGAAGCCGTCTGAACGACGCGCTCCCGATTATTCTGTGATAGTCCTTGCGAAACTCCGAACGTATATCGCGGCTGTTTCCGGCACCGTTCGGCAGACTGCGCTCGCGCTCGGCGCACAAAAGTTTTTCCCAGGTAAGCATTGTTCACTCAACTTTCCGAATAATTCTTTTATAGCTGTCAATAATACAAACATCACCGGAAAATAAATTATCGGGAGGAATGCATTATGTTAGTTAAACGCGGTGAGATATATTACGCGGACTTAAGTCCCGTCGTAGGCTCCGAGCAGGGCGGAATAAGACCCGTGCTTATCGTACAGAACGACATCGGAAACAAACACAGCCCCACAGTAATAGCCGCGGCGATAACAAGCCGGAAGGAAAAAGCGGGACTGCCCACGCACATTTCCGTAACAGGCTCTTCTTGCGGATTGGCGAAGGACTCGGTCGTGCTGTTGGAGCAGGTTCGTACATTGGATAAAAGACGGCTCAAGGAGCGCATGGGAGAGCTTGACAGCGCTTCCATGCATGAGGTGGACAACGCCCTGTCCACAAGTCTCGGATTGTGACAGAGTACAGTATGAAACCAAACGTTTCCCGAAACTCAAGGAACGTTTGGTTTTTATTTTTTACCGGCTGATGTTTCGGGCGTTCTGTACTCGTGCTTTTCGTAATAGCCGATAAGCCCGCCGTTTTCATCTCTAAGAGCTACCATGTAAACGTCCTTGTTCTCCTTCGGGTTATGAAATGTAAAGATCATGTTGTTTTCCGCGCTTTCTGAAAACCATTCCACTACCTCGCGTATCTTCGCTCGGGAACGCTCATTATGACACTCCATAATGCTTTTTCCGACGATATCTCCGTGCTTTTTATAACGCTCTTTGGCGGCGGGATTCATATAAATTATGATATCGTTCATATCGCATATTACCACCGCGCACCTGTCCTGCTCGACAATGCTTTTGAAATACAAACTAAGCTCTGCCATAAAAACACTCCTTAATGAACGTCATACCATGTTTTCCCTGTCTTCGCGTCCGCCGGCAGCGGCACGGAGAGCTTTACGGCGTTCTGCATTTCCTCGCGGAGGATATCCGCCGCCTTTTCAGCAACAGCCTCGGGCGCTTCGACGATAAGCTCGTCGTGTACTTGTAATATGAGCTTCGCCTCGGGAAGCTCCGCTTTAAGTCTGCGGTAAACTCTTATCATCGCTATCTTGATTATGTCCGCGGCTGTTCCCTGAATGGGGGTGTTCATGGCTATGCGTTTTCCGAGCGCCTTTACGGTCTTGTTTGTGGACAATATCTCCTCGATAAAGCGCCGTCTTCCGAACATCGTCACGGCATAGCCGTCCGCTTCGGCAGAAGCGCTCACCTTGTCCATATACGCCTTTACTCCCGAGAAATGCGCGAGATAATCCTCGATATATTTCTTCGCCTCGCTTTGTGTGGAGCCGATGTCCTTTGCGAGAGAAAACGCGCCTATCCCGTATACGATGCCGAAGTTTACCGCCTTTGCTTTTCGGCGCAGATCGTCGTCTACCCATTCTATCGGCTGATCAAAAACGGACGAGGCAGTCTCCGCGTGAATGTCGCGGTTTTCCGCAAAAGTCTTTATCATGGTCTTGTCATCGGCAAGCGCCGCTAAAACGCGCAGCTCTATCTGGCTGTAATCCGCGTCACACAGCAGTTTTCCCTCGCTTGCCGTAAAGAACTTGCGAAATTCGCGTCCCATTTCGGTCCTTACGGGAATATTCTGGATATTCGGCTCGGCGGAGCTTATTCTGCCCGTGCGCGTTTCGGTCTGCTTAAAGGTGGTGTACATTCTCCCGTCATCGGAAACCGACCCCAGCAAGCCCTTTACATAGGTGTTATACAGCTTTGTCAGCTTTCGCCAATCAATTACCGCCTGAACGATGGGGTGTTTGTCGATCAATTCTTCAAGCACATCGGAGTTTGTCGAATAACCAGTCTTGCTCTTTTTTCCAGCGGGCAGTCCAAGCTCTTCAAACAATACCTTTCCGAGCTGTTTCGGGCTTCCGACAGTGAATTCGTGACCCGCCATTTTATGAATATTCTGTTCAAGCTCGTCAATCTTCGGCAGCAGCTCCTCGCCGAATTTCCTCAGGCTTTCCGAGTCGGTGGCTATCCCCTCAAGCTCCATTGAGGATAAGACCTCCGCGAGGGGTATCTCGATCTCGCGCAGGACTTTCAGCATTCCCGCCGCGCAGATATTTCCGAAAAGCGTTTTGTTAAGCGCGCTTATGCTGTCCGCTTTGTATTTTTCGCACAAGCCCGAAAGCCCGTAGTCCTTTGCGTTTACATCAAGGAGATACGCCGCGAGCGTCGCGTCAAAGGTTACATTATTCAGATTTATTCCGTCTTTCAGGCACTTGTAATATATCGCTTTTGCATTGTCTGTATGTTTCGGCTCATTGCTTTCGAGAATTGCTTTCAAGTCTCCGTCAGCGCGCTCGCTTCCCCGATAAACCGCTATCTCCCCTTTTTCGATAACAACATCGAGCGCCTCTCCGTCGTATGCGTCCGTATCGGGAATTACATCGCTCTTGACCGCGTTTTCCGCTTTCGCTGCTGATTTTATCTCAACAGCCGCAGGCTCGACCGTGTCAAGCCCGAGCTTTTTCAGCGCGGAGTTCATTTCAAGCTCGCGTAGGATTCCCGCAGCCTTCGCTTTGTCTCCCCCGCCGATTTTATAATCCTCGAGATCTTCCGAAACCGGAGCGGTAAGACAAATCTCCCCGAGCTTTCTCGAAAGCCCGGCGCTTTCCTTTCCGTTTTCGAGCTTGGTCTTTACCGATTTTGTGACTTCTATTTCGTCTAAATGCTCATATATCCACTCTATCGAATGATATTTTGAAATGAGCGAAAGCGCGGTTTTCTCGCCTATTCCCATAACCCCCGGGATATTGTCCGAGCTGTCGCCCATAAGAGCCTTGACTTCAAGCATTTCAAGCGGCTGAACGCCGTATACCTCGGCGATCTTTTCGGGAGTGTAAATGATATCCTCTTTATTCGACGCAAGCCTTACGGTAACTTTATCGTTTACGAGCTGAAAGCTGTCGCGGTCGCCCGTGCTTATAACACATTCCGCGCCGTTTTCTTTTGCGGCTCTTGAAAGCGTACCGATGATATCGTCCGCCTCATAGCCCTCGGTCTCAATAACGCTTACGCCGAGCGCGCGTAAAATGTCCTTTATTATCGGCATCTGCTCTTTCAGCTCGTCCGGCATCTGATGACGTCCCGCTTTGTATTCTCCGTACATTTTATGCCGAAATGTCGGCGCTTTGAGGTCAAACGCCGCGGCTATCATATCGGGCTTTTCTTCCTTTAAAAGCTTGAGGTAAATATTAAGAAAACCCGTGAGAGCGTTTGTATAAACGCCGTTTTTATTTGACAGCAGGCGTATCCCGTAAAACGCCCTGTTCATTATGCTGTTACCGTCTATCAAAAGAAGCTTCATATACCCTCCGTTTTCAGATCGTCGATAAACCCTCATCTGCTTTGTTAAGCTGAACTTCAGCTTTGCCGCACCACGGCAGGGGTTTGCGAAACAAACTCCGTTCGCTTGCATCTGAGAGCTTCTCAACAGTCTGAAATCATACTTTTCCACAAGTCGGTTATTGATTGCGAATTTGTTTCATAAGCCTTTTCGGCAGCTTTTTTATTATCAGCATAGCGCATATTCCCGTAAAAGCGCCGCCTATGATCGCGCTCGCGAGGAAAACAGGAGTATATGCCAGCACATATTTCGAGCCGTATATCACTATCGCCGTAAGCATCTGCCCCGCGATGTGAAAAACCGCCCCGCATATTCCCGTAAACGGAAGAAAGCTTGTGTTGTATTTCTGCTCGGATTCATTTTTTTTCGGGAAAACCGCCCTCGCCGCCGTCATTGCCGAGCAAGCCAGAATCCCCCCCACAAGTCCGTAAACCGCGCTTAAAAGCGAGCCTGTGATAAGCGCCGCGAGAAAACACCTCAAAACCGCCGCGATATACGCGTCGTATACCTTCCAACAGCCGCCCGCGTAGAGAATAAACAGCGTAACGATATTTCCAAGTCCCACGCGTATCCCCGGGATAGGCACGATAGGCGGCAAAAGCGTTTCAAGCGCGGAAAGCGCCGCGGCAAAGCTGATAAAAAGCGCTAAAAGCGTAATTTTTTTTACTGTCATGATCTTTAAATAGTTGTAAACACCGTTATCAGAAATCATCATCGTCGTCTATATTGATTTCGGTCTTGATAAAGGTCGTATATTCACCTGTTTTCGGAGCGCCGTTTAAAACATTGTTCAGCTTTATCGCGATCTTTCTCATTTCGCTGAGTTTCGGAGCAACACTAAGGGGTTGTTTTTCCACACCCTCTATCCTGCCGATAAGCTCGGACGGGCTTATTGTCGAAAGCTCCGTGCCCTTTTCCTCGATCGGCGTTACGTCCTCGGTTTTCAGCTTTTCGGCGGGGAAGTCGAGCAGATAATCCCTAAGATGCGCCGCTATCATCTCCATGACCGCTAAAATCGCTCCCAAGATAGCCGCGCCGCCAAACACAAAATACAAAACGCGTTCGTCTCCCGAGATTGAAATCGCCTTTATTGTACCCGCCGCGGCAAGTATAAGGTCTATCCCGACAAGCGAGGCTTTGGTGGTCATCTCTCCGCCTGCCGCGAAAAACGCTATTACCGTTTCAATAACCGCGCACAGCACAAGCGTGACAAAGCTGTCCCCGTCAAAAATATAACACGCCGCCGCGCAGGCAATTCCGCCGATGAGATGACCGAAAAAGCAAAACCGTATGACCGCTGCCAGTCTCTTGCTTTTTTTCTTTTTGGACGCGACAAAGTCCTCCGCGATATTTCCCGAAGTGTGAAAATGTATTAACTTTTTCTTTGTCTTGTCAAACATCGCGTGGCTCCGTTAATTATGCTTTTTGGGGAAGACCCTTTCTGAAGAAAGGGTTTTCCCCAAGCCCCTTTCCCAAAGACTTTTTGTTCAGTCTATCCCCTAAGCCTTAATTGAGTTCAACTCATCAAGCCACATTGCCGCCTGCGCGTCGGACGGCATACGCCAGTCTCCTCGCGGCGATAGCGATACCGAGCCGACCTTTACGCCGTCGGGCAGACAGCTTCTCTTGAACTGCTGAGAAAAGAAACGTTTATAGAACGTCTTTTCCCATTTGAGTATAGTCTCTGCGGAATAGCTGTCCTTAAAGGCGTATTTCGCCAGCCTGTACACCTTTTTCGGCGAAAAGCCCCAGCGTATGCCGTTGTACAGGAAAAAGTCGTGAAGCTCATACGGTCCTACGATATCCTCGGTTTTCTGCGATATCTCGCCGTTTTTCGCGGGGAGCAGCTCGGGACTTACCGGAGTTTCGAGTATGTCATTCAGCGCCTTTTTAAGCGTCCGGTTTTCGGATACGTCCATAAAATATCTCACGATATGCCGCGCAAGAGTTTTCGGCACGGAGCAATTCACGCCGTACATACTCATGTGGTCTCCGTTGTAAGTAGCCCAGCCCAGCGCAAGCTCGGACAGATCACCCGTGCCTACCACGATACCGTTTTTCTCGTTGGCGATATCCATAAGCACCTGAGTGCGCTCGCGCGCCTGAGCGTTTTCATACGCGATATTAAGCTCGCCGTCTTTATGCTCTATATCGCGAAGATGAACGTTTACCGCGTCGGTTATGCTTACGGTCTTAAACGTAACGCCGAGCGCCTCGCACAGCGTCTGCGCGTTTGATTTTGTGCGGGAGGTAGTTCCGAAGCACGGCATCGAGACCGCGATAATATCGGTCATCGGGCGGTTTAAGAGTTTCATCGCCTCAGCAGTCGCCAACAGCGCCAGACAGCTGTCAAGTCCTCCCGAAATGCCTATAACGGCACAGGGGCAGTTTATATGTTTCAGGCGCTTTGCAAGCCCGTGCGCCTGCATCGCGAGAATTTTCGCGCAGCGCGAGTTTTTCTCGCTGTCCTCGCTCGGAACAAACGGCATCGCCTCAATTTTACGCGTAAGCTCGGTATCCTCAATTGACGTTTCGAGATATATCCTCTGCACAAACGCGCTTTCGGCATTGCCCTCGAACGAGGTGTTGCGAAGGCGCTCGGAATACAGCTTTTTCACATCAATTTCCGAAACGCACAGTCCCGTTGTGTAAAGCTCGCTTTCAGCGAGTATCTTTCCGTTTTCCGCGATCATTCTGTGCCCGCCGAAGACAAGGTCGCCCGTACTTTCTCCCTCGCCCGCCGAGGCGAAAACATATCCGCAGATGATTCGCGCCGACTGCCCGACAATAAGGCTCTCGCGGTATTCGTCCTTGCCTATCGTTTCATTGGAAGCGGAGAGGTTTGCAATTACTGTAGCTCCGTTTAACGCAAGATCTATCGACGGGGGCTTGGGCGCCCAAAGGTCCTCGCATATCTCCGCCGCGAACACAAGCTCGGGATAATCCTCAAACCCGAAGAGCAAATTAAGTCCGAACGGAACCGGCTCCCCGAAAATCAGCTCCGTAGTGTTTTCCTCGGGCGCGGGCGCAAACCAGCGCATCTCGTAAAACTCGTTGTAATTCGGGAGATATTTTTTCGGTATAACTCCGCGTATCTGTCCGCTCTGAATAACAACAGCGCAGTTGTAGAGCTTTCCGTTTACTCTTATGGGACAACCCACCGCCACAAGCATATCGCTGTTCCGGGTGGCGCCGGCTATTTTCGTCAGCGCGTTTTCCGCACCGTTTAGAAGCGTCGGCTGAAAGAACAGATCGCCGCAGGTATATCCCGTAACGCAAAGCTCGGGAAACACAAGTATCTTCACCCGTAATTTCTCCGCCTCGCGGATAATATCTATTATCGCTTTCGCGTTGTACTCGCAGTCGGCAACCTTTATTTCGGGCGTAGCCGCCGCGGTTTTTACAAATCCGTCAAACATTTTTATCACCTTTTTCATAATACACAGCTATTCATTATAATATTATACACTATTTCAGCCTAAAATTCAATAGTAAAAACAAAAAAAGGACGAAAAGAAGTCAAAGATCAGAAGTAAGAGGTTAGAAAAACTCCCGAACCGTACGTTCGGGAGCACAAATTATTCACTTTTATATTATTTTACGCTGTCATGAACCTCTAAATCATGACCGACAAAATGCTCGTGCCACAACTCTATAATCAGATTTGCGTTGTTTTTTATGATTTCCTCGATCTCAGCTTTGTCCGACTGTTTTATTCCATATCTTTCCGCATTGTCAAAGCTTGCCAAAGAAGTTTTCCTTCCATAGCCAACCCACCATTTCGGGGCGTTTTTGCTCGGTTTTCCCTTACATACATGAATGTGTATAGGCTCTAATTTGTTACCGATAAATTCATTGCTCCAAAAGAAAAAAGTCCAACCGAGAATACTAAAGACCGGCATCTGCGGCGCCTTCCTTTCCTGTCTTGAGTATCGTCGTCATATTGTCATTTACCAAACCCACAATCCACGACATTTCACTGTCGTCAAAGCCCTTGCGGTTTAAAACAACCAAATTCGGATATGATATTTTGCAGGATTTAAAGCCGAACACCGCATCGGGGAGTTCGGCAGAAACAAAACCCTCGCCCTTTTCGTCCATGGTCAGCAACATCATTTCCAGCTCCTCACCGCGCATAGGAAATGTCCCGAACGGAATCAGTCTTTGTTTCATAACGACTATCCTTTCAATTTGCTTTATATTAACTGTCAGTCCTCATCGTCGCTTTCCGGCTCGTCCCAGTTGTGCCATACGTTCTGAACGTCGTCGTTGTCGTCGAGCGTTTCAAGGAGAAGCCCCATTTTCTTTAGCTGATCCTCGTCGGTGAGCTTTGTATAGGTAGACGGCACCTGCTCAGCCTGCGCCGAGATAACGTCATATCCGCGGTTTCTCAGCTCATTTGCTACGTTGTCGACTTCGCCCGGCTCGGTAGTTATCTCGACAGCTCCGTCCTCAAACGAGAAATCCTCCGCGCCCGCTTCGAGGATATCCTCCATCGCCTTGTCCTCGTTGATATCGCCGTCCTCGTTGTTGAGGACAATAACGCCCTTAAGCGAGAACATAAACGAAACGCAGCCCGTTGTTCCCATGTTTCCGCCGAACTTGTCGAAATAGTGGCGAATTTCTCCCGCGGTGCGGTTTCTGTTGTCCGTAAGGCAGTCTACTATCACCGCGACTCCGCCGGGACCGTAGCCCTCGTAAACGCAGTTTTCATAATCGTTTTTCTCCGCGCCTCCCGCCGCTTTTTTAAGCAGGCGGTCGATGTTGTCGTTTGGTATGTTGTTGGATTTCGCCTTCTGAACAAGCGCGGCAAGCTTTGAGTTGTTTGAGGGGTCGGCGCTTCCGGTTTCCTTTATGCACACAAGTATCTCACGGCTTATTTTCGTAAAGACCTTTGCGCGCGCGCCGTCCTTTTCACCCTTTTTTCGCTTTATCGTGCTCCATTTTGAATGTCCCGACATAAAATGTTTTTCTCCTTTTTGTTCAAGTTAAGTCCCGTGAATAACGGGAAATTTTTAATACACAATGTACAATAACCATTATACTACATTTTTCTCAAATTGTCAAGATTTATTGCCGTTATTTCGCAATGCTTGTTGACAAAAACAGCTTGTTGTGGTATCATAATAATGGACTGGAAGCAAGCAGTTACGCTTGGTTATGAGGAACAAACATGAGAAAACAAATAAAGATAAACAAAAAAACCGAAGAAACGCCGAAATTCCGCGGCGGCATCTTCGCCGCCGAATACTGCACGGGAAAGACTCTTGCGGCAGTTATGGTGCTTAAAATGCTCGAAATGATATTAGTGACGATATTCGGGCTGTTTATGGGAATTTTCGCTCCGCTCAGCATATTCTTGGGCGTTGAGGACGCGGACGCTCTGGCAATTCAGGCGGCTGTTTCGTGGCTTATCTCTTCGGTTTTGTATATCGGGGGATTTTTCACGCTTATGCTCGGAAACTCCAGAATAGCGACGATAGTTCACACCGTTGCCGCGGTCGGCACGTTTATCACCTACTCCGCTTATACGCAGATGTTCAGGGACAACCCCAACAGCACGGGTCCGTCGGTATTGTATATGCCGTGCCTGTTCATTACCCTCCTGACACTTGCGATAATGCTTGTGATAAACATTCCGAAGTGGTTTGACAAACGGGTAAAAATGCTTAATGAAAAAGCGCCGAGCATTCTTGGCGATGACGACGACAAGGAGGAATAAGCAATGGCAACTATTATGGACGACGAGCTGAGGTTTCATCTGAAAATAAGAAACGGAGACGTGGGACGGTATGTTATTCTTCCGGGAGACCCCGGGAGAGTTCCGCTTATCGCCGAAAAGCTCGAAAACGCCGTGCAGATAGCGCAGAACCGCGAATACAACGTTTATACGGGATATCTTTCGGGAGTCAAGGTAAGCGTTTGTTCTACGGGAATAGGCGGACCGTCGGCGGCGATAGCGGTAGAGGAGCTTATCGACAGCGGCGCGGACACGTTTATCCGCGTCGGCACAAGCGGCGGCATTGATCTGTCGGTTTTCGGCGGAGACCTGATAATAGCCGAGGCGGCGATACGCGCCGAGGGTACGTCTTATGAATATATGCCGCAGGGCTATCCCGCGCTCGCGGACTTTTCAGTCACGTCCGCGCTTGCGAAAGCGGCTGAAAAGCTCTCGGGCAGCGAACCGGGCGAGCGTTTTCATGTGGGCGTTGTACACAGCAAGGACAGCTTTTACGGAGAGACCAACCCCGAGCGCTCAGCCGTATGCGACAATATCACAAGCCGCTGGGACAGCTATGTAAAATGCGGCTGTCTGACAAGCGAGATGGAGTGCGCGGCAATTTACGCCGTAGGACTTACGCGCTCGACCATGCAAAAGAAAATACGCTGCGGCGGAGTTCTCACGGCGCTATGGAACGCCGAGCGCTCCAAAAAGAACCTCCCCGACACGATATGTCATTCAAGCGAAAGAGCAATACAATGCGCCATAGACGCGATAAAGCTGCTTATTTCAGTTGACAATACACAGTAAACAGTAAAAACGCCCTTTGAGATCAAATTGATTTCAAGGGGCGTTTGTTTTTAGAAAAATACTGTTTACTTTTTACTGTCAACTGAAAAAGTGCCCCATTTGCATTCTGAAAATCGTCTATTATTGTAAAGGGACAAATCGAGGTGATAAAATGGACGACAGCACAATTGTCCGACGTTTCTTTGAACGCGACGAGACCGTTATCTCGGACGTTTCCGAAAAGTACGGAAAATACTGCGGCACTATCGCGCGGAACATAATCGGAAACGAACAATCGGCCGAGGAGATAGTTCAGGACACATTATTAAAGCTCTGGGAGTCTATCCCGCCGAACCGCCCGCAAAAGCTCCAGGCGTTTATCGGGAAGATAACGCGAAATCTCGCGCTTGACGCGCTCAAGGCGATAAACGCGCAAAAGCGCGGCGGCAAAGAGACCGAGCTGGTTCTTGATGAGCTTCGGGATCTGTCCTCGGGCGAAAGCAAGGTAGAAAATCTCGCCGAGCAGCGCGATATCTTAGCGGCGGTAAACGATTTTCTCCGCGGCATTCCCGAAAAAAAGCGCAAGATACTTGTGCTGAGGTATTGGCATTGTTTCAGCATATCGGACATTTCGCAGATAGTCGGGGTATCCGAGGCAAGCGTTTCGAGCATTTTAAAGCGCGAGCGTAAAAAGCTTGTGGACTATCTGAACAAGAGGGGGTATTGATCATGAACAATAAGCAGTTTTTGAATATCTTTAACGATATCGACGAGGAAATAATCCAGCAGGCAAACGAGGACGTAAACGCCTGGCTCAAAGACAGAAGCGGCATTGTTGTGCGCTCGGACGAAAGGCGGGGATTTCTCCGGAAAACAATAATAACGTCTGCCGCGTGTGCGGCGGCGGTGTTATCGGGTGTGTTTATCATGAATAATTTCATTCCCGCAAAGCCCTTGGAAAATTCAAACGACTCGCACACCGACACAAACAGTTTCTATCACTTCGCCGATCCGGAAGATATGGAAAGTAAAGCCGAATCCGACGGCTGGGAAATTCAACACATAAAAGAGAATTATCCTGTTTACCATAGTGCGGAAGAATTAGTGTCAGACGCCGACGTGGTATTTGTAGGAACAGTCAGGAACTATGGCACCGCGTATAACCTCAATGTACCTTTGGATGAACCGGCTATATCGGATATTAAGGAAATCATCGAACTGTACCTGCACGGAGAGGTTGAGGTAATAACCCCGTATAAGGGAACGGCATCTGAAGCAGAAACGATAAAATTCGGTTTCACAACGAAAGAAATAGAAGAAATAAAAGAATTGTATTCGGTCGAAGAGATCTGTGAACAATCAGCGACCGGCACGCGTGAAATTATGATAGGAACCGCCTCAGGCAAAAAAATCATGATAGTATATGATATGCCGGAAATAAAGACCGGAGAGACCTATCTGTTCTGTCTTAAGGCGGACGGGAACGCTTACAATTTTACGGTCAATCCCTATCAGAGCGTTATAAACATCAGCGAGCCTTTCGCAAAGGATAAGTACGGATATCTCTCCGCAGAGGATATAATCTCATATTTCGGCGAGGATAAATGGAGTGAGTTTTTGGAAAGCTGAAAGTAAACGGTAAACAGTATTTTTCGTAAATCAAACGCCCTTTGAAATCAAATCAATCTCAAGGGGCGTTTTTACTGTTTATTTCTTCAACTGTTTCTCCCATTCGGGCTGTTTAAAGCCGACCAGCACAAAATCTTCTCCGATAAGCAGCGGGCGCTTTACCAGCATTCCGTCGCCGGCGAGAAGTTTTAACATCTCGTCCTCGCTCATTTCGGGGAGCTTGTTTTTTAAGTCCAGCGATTTATACAGCAGACCGCTTGTGTTAAAGAATTTTTTAAGCGGAAGCCCGCTCTTTTTATACCAATCGCCAAGCTCCGAAAGCGTCGGGTTATCGAGCTTGATATCCCTCAGCTCGTATTCAATGCCGTTGTCGTCGAGCCATTTTTTCGCTTTCTGACAGGTAGTGCACTTTGGGTAGCAAATAAACCTTAACATTGTATCAACTCCCTCAAACAATTCGTATTTTACAATTCGTAATTCGTAATGCGTAATTCGTAATTATTTTTCGAGATACTAATGTTTTCGCTCGCAAATATTGCGGATATAACCCGTAATCGGCGTTGTGTAAGCGTAATAGCCACAATCCAATTACGAATTATGAATTACGCATTACGCATTGATTTAAACCTGTTCAAGTCTTATGTTGTTGGTGTTTCCCGATTTGCCGCTCGTCTGTCCGCCTGTAAGGACAACGTTGTCGCCCTTGACAAGCCCGAAGTGCTTTTTCGCGTGCTGAAGAGCGTGGTAGAACATAACGTCGACCGAGTTAAATTCCTCGCTCAGCACAGGAGTAACTCCCCAGCTCAGATTCAGCTTTCTCCACGCCTTTTCCGAGGTGGTCATTCCGATAATATCCGTCGGCGGTCTGAAGCGGCTTACCATTCTTACGGTCATTCCCGAAAGCGAGCTTATCACAATGCCCTTTGCCTTGGTGTCCACCGCCATCGCGCAGGTCGCGTGAGATACCGCGTCAAGATTGTTTTTGATGACATATTCGGTGGTGGCGAACTGCTTTGTATAATCTATTGTCTTTTCTGTGCTTTCGGCTATCTCCGCCATATTTTTCACAGCCGCAACGGGATATTTTCCCGCGGCGGTCTCTCCCGAGAGCATTATCGCCGACGAGCCGTCGTAGACCGCGTTTGCCACGTCGGATATCTCGGCTCTTGTGGGACGGGGCTTTTCGATCATTGATTCAAGCATCTCGGTTGCGGTAATTACACGCTTTCCGAGCAGTCTGCACTTTTTTATCAGATATTTCTGTATAGCGGGCACCTCGACAAACGGGATTTCAACTCCTAAATCTCCGCGCGCGACCATTATCCCGTCCGCGTATTCGCAGATATCGTCGATATTGTCAACGCCCGAACGGTTTTCTATCTTCGCGATGATATCTATCTCCTCGCCGCCGCTTTCATTCAGAAACGAGCGCAGGCTCTTTATGTCGTTCTTTGTGGAAACAAACGAAGCGGCGACATAATCAACTCCGTTTTCTATCCCGAACAGAATGTCAGACTTGTCCTGGTCGCTGAGATAATCTCCCTTTAAAACGTGGTTCGGGAAATTCATGCTCTTTCTGTCAGATATCTCCCCGCCGACAACAACGTCGCAGATAACGTCGCTTCCGCTTATCTCCTTTACCCTGAAATCAAGCAGTCCGTTGTTTACGAGGATAGTGTCGCCTATGTTCACTTCCTCGGCAAGATGCTTATAGCTTACCGAAACGCGCTCGTTATTTCCCTCGCAGTCATCGGCGGTAAATGTAAACACGTCTCCGTCCTTTAAGACCGCCTTGTGGTTTTCAAACGTGCCTATGCGATACTCGGGCCCCTTTGTGTCGAGCATTATCGCGATAGGAAGGTCTAATTCCTCTCTTACCTTTTTCACAAGCTCTATCTTCTTCAGATGCTCGGGATGTGTTCCATGGGAAAAGTTGAGACGCGCGACGTTCATTCCCGCAAGGCACATTTCGCGCAGAACTTCCTCGTTTTCACTTGCCGGTCCGATAGTACAAATAATTTTTGTCTTTCTCATTGTCCTTCTCCTTTTTTATTTTTTTCTGAGATAAAAGAACAGCGCCCACTGTCCCGCCGCGAGAACCGCGACAAGAACGACGATAATCACCTGTACGACTCCCCACTCGTTCATGAAATAAATTATCACGCCGAGAGCTATCGTCAGTATTATCGCGCTGCTTAAAAACGTCTTTGAATTACCGTTGTTGTTCATTTTATCACATCTTACTTCTGAAGTTTCGCCGCCGTAAGCGTGTTCTTCATCAGAACCGCTATCGTCATAGGCCCTACTCCGCCCGGCACGGGAGTTATCCAGCCCGCCTTTTCGCTAACCTCGTCAAACTTTACGTCGCCGCAGAGCTTTCCGTTTTCGAGGCGGTTTATTCCCACGTCGATAACGACAGCGCCCTCTTTTACCATGTCAGCCGTTACGAAATTCGGTTTTCCTACGGCAGCTACAAGAATATCGGCTCTTCTGCATACTTCCGCCAAGTCCTTTGTTCTGCTGTGGCAGATAGTTACCGTTCCGTTTTCATGCAACAATAGCATAGCCATGGGCTTTCCGACGATATTCGAGCGCCCTATCACCACGCATTCCTTTCCCGAAACGGATATGCCCGTGCTGTGGATAAGCTCCATACAGCCCGCGGGAGTACACGGCAAAAACGAATAGTTTCCTATCATTATCTTTCCTACGTTTGTCTCGTGGAAAGCGTCTACGTCCTTCTGCGGCGAGATGCGCTCGATGACTGCCTTTTCGTCAAGCTGCTCGGGAAGCGGGAGCTGAACGAGTATGCCGTTTACGTTTTTGTCATTGTTAAGCGTGTCGATAAGCTCCAAAAGCTCCTGCATCGTCGTCTCCTCGGGGAGCGCGTACTCAAAGCTCTGTATCCCGCAGAACTCGCACGCCTTTTTCTTGTTGTTTACATAGACTCTGCTTGCGGGGTCGTTTCCGACGATGACCACCGCCAGACCCGCTTTGATGCCGTCGCGCGCTATCTCGTCGCGCACCTGCTCTTTGATCGCCGCCGAAACGGCCTTTCCGTCAATAATCTGTGCCATTTTTATCTCCTTTCAAGTTATACCGTGTACCAAATCACAAAGCTCGACAATATGGTCATAGTCGTATATTTTACCTTTATATTCAGCCTTTATATTTTCACAGCCCGAAAACGCGTCATAGGAAATGAATTTTATCCCCGAAGGAATGTTTATCTTTGAAAGCTTTTTGCAGTCGGCAAACGCTTCCATATAAATTTCACGCATACTTTCGGGCAGAGTTACTTCCTCAAGCTCGATACAATCGCTGAACGCGCATTCGTCAATAAGCACCGCGCCGTCAGGAAGCGTAATATGCTTTATAAAAACATTGTGCTCAAAGACATAGGAATTAACTCCGAGAACCTGCTTTCCGTGTATGGTTTCGGGAATCACGACGTCTTCTTCTATTCCGTGATAATCCGCTATCAGCAGGCCGTCGCCCACGTCCCAATAGCCGAAATTCCTTTCGTTGCTTACATGGCTTTCGTTGCTGTCCGAAGAGTTCTCCGGCTCCGACGATCGGAATTTATCGACCAGATAGTCGTTCAGATCCGCGCACCCGCAAAGCAAAAGCGCCGAAGCGAGAGTGATGACAATTGCTTTTATTCTCATAGCTTTTCCCTTCCGCTTTACAGCTCAAAATCCTCAAAGCCCTCGGCATTGTCCGCGTTTTCGCCCTCGGAAAACTTAAAATCCTCCGCGCCCATAAGCTGAGGGAGCGTTTTGTCGGGATTCTGATACGCGATGTTCAACAGCTCTATAAAATCCCTTATCATCTCACGGGGAGTAATGTTGGTCGAAGCTCCCACTCGCTCAAACTCCGTTTTCACAAAAAATATCCTGTCCTCGAGAGTTATTTTCGGCTCGTATTCATACAACACCGCGTGTATCTCCGAAAGCTTTTCGGTAAGCACCGTAAGCTCCTCATACGTCAGCGGGTCTAATCTGATGATAGGCGCTAACATATCGTGCGTTTCGTCTGTCGCAAATCTCCCGCGCTCGAGTCTTGAGCGCAGCGCCTCGTAGCTGAAAACTCCCCTGCGATTGTCCTCGACGCACTGCGGCGTGCCGCCCATGATAATGCCCAGACGCGACGCCTTGCCCTGCATAACGTCGTTATACATCATAAGAATTTTTTCATAATTATACTGCCGTGTGACCGAATGCGGTATCTTCATTATATTCACCAGCTCGTCTATCATCACGACAAGCCCCTTATACCCCGCGCTTACAAGAAACGCCGTCATAAGCTTTATATAATCGTACCAGTTGTCATCGGAAATAATAACGTTTACGCCGAGCGCCTCTTTTGCCTCGGTCTTGGTCGAAAACTCTCCCCTCAGCCACTTTACCGCGTTTGTTGAAAGCGTTTCATTCCCCTCGGCAAAGCCGTGATAATACGCCGAGATGACCGCCGCGAAATCAAAACCGTGCACCATGTCGTTGAGAGTATTGATCTTCTCGTATATCTTTTTCTCTACCGCGCTGTCGAAAAAGGTGTTTTCGCGCGGGGTCCCCCCGGCTATTACCTCGCTTCTTATCCCGTCTATCCACCTTTCGAGAATGAGCTGAAGCGCCCCGCCGTCGGGCTTTGCCTTTACGGAAAGCGAGCGCATAAGCTCGCGGTAGGTAGCGAGTCCCTGACCCTTTGTGCCCATAAGCCTGCGCTCGGGCGACAAGTCAGCGTCAGCCGCCGCAAAGCCCCTGTCCATAACGTTCGCGCGCATTATCTGCATAAGAAAGCTCTTTCCCGAGCCGTATTTCCCCACGACAAACCGAAAAAACGCTCCGCCGTCCTCGGCAATGGAAACATCGTGCAAAAGCGCGTTTATCTCGTTTGTTCTTCCGACGGCGATATATCCCAGACCCGTGCGCGGCACAACTCCGCCTTTTAGGGCGTTTATAAGGGTCCCCGCGATCCTTTTCGGAATTTGCATTCTGCGTACAGCTCCTTTTGGAAGTTAGAAGTTAGAAATTGTAATTTACCATCTTTATATTATATCACAATCAACCTTTTTTTTCAATAGTAATTCATATTATTAAGGATAAATTTCTTCCAAGATATAACTATATGTTAATATACACAAAAAATATCAAAAACTTTGGTTAAAAAGTTAATTTACAAACGAGCATTTTTAACTTAAAATATAACTTAGAAAAACGTTTATCGTATAATCTACGGCGAAAGGGAAAGCGCGATGATAAAAAAGAACGTTACAATGAGCGACATAGCAAAGGCTATGAACATAAGCACCGTATCTGTGTCAAAGGCTCTCGGAAACCGCGAGGGCGTAAGCGACGAGCTTAGGGAGAAAATCAAGCGCAAAGCCTCGGAAATGGGATACACCCTTCATACAAACGCCCATTCCGCAAAGGACGGCTTTACCTACAACATCGGAATAATCGCGCCCAAGCGCTTTATAAGCGAGCCTTCGGCGTTTTATTGGACGATCTACAAGCATATAGTCGAGCTGCTTCAGGAAAAGAATTACTACGGAATGCTCGAGGTGATAAACGATACTCCCGCCCTGCCGAATGAGATCCCCAACTCCCTGACGGACAAAAAGGTTGACGGGCTTATTCTGCTCGGTCAGTTTTCCGACAGCTATATAGACAGGCTTTCGCAGTACTATGTTCCCATGGTTTTCCTCGACTATTACGGAAACCGCGAAAACGCTGAGATAGTGCTTTCGGACAGCTTTTACGGGACTTATCAGCTTACAAGCTATATCATATCAAACGGTCACAAAAAGATCGGCTTTCTCGGAAACACCGAGGGCTCGCCGTGTGTTCAGGACAGGTTTTTAGGGTTTTACAAGGCGCTTTTGGAAAAAAATCTTCCGCTTCGCCGAGAATGGATAATACGCGACAGAAACAGCTCGGGCGAGCTGTATAAGACCTTCGTGCTGCCCGACGAGCTGCCGTCGGCGTTTGTGTGCGCGTGCGACGAAAGCGCGTTTAATCTCATGAATCAGCTTCGCGAGGAAAACTGCCTTGTTCCTCAGGATATTTCGATAACGGGATATGACAACCAGATATACTCGTCTATGACCAACCCGCACCTTACGACGGTCGACGTAAACTGCCCCAAAATGGCGGGAGAGGCCGTGGATATCATACTGAACAAAATACGCGACAAAAACTATTTCCGCGGCAGAACGCTTGTAACCGGAAAGCTTGTCATACGAGACAGCGTAAGAAATCTTTACGATTAGAGGTTAGAAGTAAGTTAGAATTATGAATTTAAATGTTGTAGGCTGATTTCTGACCTTTAAACTCAAAAAAATGTTAAAAAGTACTTTACAAAGGCGTTTTTTTGTGTTATAATAATCATGTTGCGCGCGGGAAAGGCTCGCGCGCATAATACCGCTTTCACGGACTGCGGAAAATGCTCATTATGAGAAGCACCGGTTCCCTTTGCTGTGATTGTCGGAGATATTTTGAAAGAGGTGTAAATATGTTAAGAAAAGAAGAAAAAACGGCTGTTATCGAAGCCAACAGACTTCACGACGGCGACACGGGTTCTCCCGAGGTTCAGATCGCCATTCTCACAAAGAGGATCGAGGAGCTGACCGAGCACATCAAGGTCCACAAGAAGGATCACCACTCCACGAGAGGTCTTCTCAAAATGGTAGGTCACAGAAGAAACCTTCTGGCTTACCTTCAGAAAAAGGACATCGAGCGCTACCGCGCGATAGTCGCAAAGCTGGGTCTGAGAAAGTAAGTAAACGGTACTATTGGCAGTCGGTCACACTTCTTGACCGACTGCTGATAACTGTTTTTAAGGAGTTTATCGGGTGGGCAATAAATTGAGTTTGCGGGAAACCGTAAATTGAATTTATTGCTGTTTCGCCCGAAAATTTCAGGAAATTCAAAAATTTTAGTGAAAGGAAAAATGGGCAATGTTTGAAAATTACAAGGTGTTTAAAACAATGTTTGCCGGCAGAGAGATAAAGGTCGAGACCGGAAAGGTCTGCGGACTCGCGAACGGCTCCTGCTGGGTGACTTACGGTGAGACCGTAGTTATGGTAAACGTTACCGCTTCTCCCAAGCCCCGCGACGGCGTGGATTTCTTCCCGCTTTCGGTGGATTATGAGGAAAAGCTGTACTCTGTGGGAAAGATACCCGGAGGCTTTTTAAAGCGCGAGGGCAGACCGAGCGAAAAGGCTATCCTTACGTCGCGCGTGGTTGACCGTCCTATGCGTCCGCTGTTTCCGAAGGATATGAGAAACGACGTGGCGCTTACAATGACGGTGCTTTCGGTTGACCCCGACTGCTCGCCCGAAATTATGGGCATGATAGGCGCTTCAATCGCGGTCTCTATCTCCGATGTTCCGTGGAACGGCCCTATCGGCGGAATTTCCGTGGGTCTTGTGGACGGCGAGATAGTTCTTATGCCCAACGCCGAGCAGCGCGCTAAGAGCGACCTTAACCTCACGGTCGCTTCCTCCGAAAAGAAGGTCGTTATGATCGAGGCGGGAGCTAACGAGGTCGACGACGAGACGATGTTCAAGGCTATCATGGCGGGTCACGACGAGATAGTAAAGAGCCTTATCCCGTTTATAAAGGACATTCAGGCGCAGATAGGAAAGAAAAAGTTCTCGTTTGAGAGCATGGAAGTCGACCACGATATGTACGACGCGATAAGCGAATTTGCTATCGAAAAGGTTCGCTACGCTATGGACACCGACGACAAGAATATCCGCGAGGAGCG
>JAFLUF010000026.1 GCA_022508925.1 Oscillospiraceae bacterium
AACCTTTCTGTAGAAAGGTTTTTCCCCAAACCCCTTTTCCAAAGACTTTTTGTATTTACGCCTATAACTTTTTTTCGCAAAATCCCTTGAAATCCGACAGAAAATTTGTTATAATTGTAAAGATAGCGTAAATGCTCTAATATGAAAGGAGATTGCTATGGAAAACAATAAGCTTAACCACCTTATCGACATGGACGATTATTCCGTCGCACAATGGAATGAGCTTGTGGAGCTTGCCGAAAAGATAAAGGCACATCCCGAGGAGTATTCCGAAAAGTGTAAGGGTAAAATCATGGCGACGCTTTTTTACGAGCCGTCTACCCGCACACAGATGAGCTTTCAGGCGGCTATGATAAGACTTGGCGGAAACATAATCGGCTTTGACAATCCAAGCAATTCCTCAGTGGCTAAAGGCGAAAATCTTAAGGACACCATAAAGATTGTAAGCGGCTATTCTGATATCCTCGTTATGCGTCATAATCAGGAAGGCTCGGCAAAGGCGGCGGCTCTGAACGCGAGCTGTCACGTTATAAACGCGGGCGACGGAGGACATCTTCACCCTACCCAGACGCTGACAGACCTGCTTACGCTTAAATGCGAGCTTGGGCGGCTGGACAACCTTACGGTGGGAGTATGCGGCGACCTTAAATACGGCAGGACGGTGCATTCGCTGGTAAAGGCTCTCGCCTGCTATCCCAACAACAAATTCGTGCTTATTTCAACTCCGGGGCTTGCTCTTCCCTCTTACATAAAGGATTTTCTCAATTCTCACAAGTGTGAGTTTACCGAGGCGAGAACAATCGACGAGGCTATCGGAAGCCTTGATATGCTGTATATGACGCGCATTCAGCGGGAGCGCTTTGACAGCGACGAGGAATACGAGCGCCAGAAAAACGTCTACTGTCTTACAAAGGCTAAGATGCATTACGCGCCGAAGAACATGATAGTAATGCACCCTCTGCCGAGAGTAAACGAAATAGATACCGAGGTGGACGAAGACCCGCGCGCCGCGTATTTCCGTCAGGCGAACAACGGAATGTATGTGCGTATGGCGCTGATTTTAACGGCGATGTATTCTTCACTGCGGATAAAGCCGCTGCTTGCGGGAGAGATACATAACGGCGTATGCTGTACAAATCCCAAGTGCGTTACTCAGACGGAAAAATATCTTCCGCACAGCTTTATCAAGTACGGGGATATATACATCTGCGAATACTGCGACGAACGAATTTTGCGATAAACATATATTGGGTTTCCAAAGGGGCATTGCCCCTTTGGTGGGGGTGTGGGGGCAATGCCCCCACAGTAATCTTGGCTTTATAAACAGAACGCTTCTCGTAACAGAGAAGCGTTTTGTTTTATATGTAGTTTAGATCAAAGCGAAAACGGCGTGTACTTTCTGACAACTCCCGACTTCGCGAGAATTTCAATGACCACAAGTCCGATTATAATTCCGAGAACTCCCTGAACAATATTACTCGGAACGCTGTCGAGCGCTACTAAAAAACCTTTTCCGAGAAAAACAGCGGCGTAAAGATAATAGCCCGCAACCATAATAACCTCTGCTGTAATGCCGCCTGTTATAAATCCCGCGGTTTTGAACTTTTCGCTCTTATTTGCAAAAGCGCGAAGTATAAGCGCCGCCGCGACCGCCATCAAACCCTTTATCAGAAACGTTCCGGGAACCCAGTGGGCGTATCCCGTAAACAGATCCGCAAGCGCCGAGCCTATTCCCGCCGCGGCAAATCCGTACGCGGGTCCAAGGATCCACGCCGCAATAAGCACAAATCCGTCGCCGAGATTTAAAAATCCGAAAAGCGGAGTTTGTATCTGAATTAACATTGTCGCAACACAGACAAGCGCCGTCAGCATTGCCGAAATACACACTTTTATCAGGGTTTCTTTCTTTTTTGAGTAATTTTCGCTCATAATATCATCTCCTATCAAACCTATTATATCAGTAGGTTATTGTTTTGTCAATATCAATTATATACAAAAGTTTTTCCCCTGATAAGTATCAAGTTGTGCAAGTTTTTTGTCTATCCCGCCGAGCACAGCAATCTTATCGCGGCTCCAATTCGGCGCGATAAGCAGCGATTTGTCTCCGTCGCCCGTCAGCCGTTCTATCACGGTCTCTTTAGGGAGCACCTCGAGTTGTTTTACAACAGTTTCGATATAATCCTCAAAGCTTATCGGCGTGTATGCTCCGCTTTCGTACAGCTCGGCAAGCCTTGTATTTTTCATAACGTGGCAGGAATGTATCTTTATGCCGTCGATCTTCAGTTTGCCGAGCGTTTGTGCCGTTTCGAGCATCATCGGAAAGTCCTCGCCCGGAAGTCCGTTTATTATATGCGCGCAGACGCGTATCCCGCGGCTTTTCAACAGTTCATAAGCTCTCAGAAAATCCGCAAAGGAATGACCGCGGCAGATAAGCTCCGCGGTTTTGTCGTGGATAGTCTGAAGCCCCATCTCCACGGTAATCGGGAGCTTACAGCCGCTTAATATTTCGGCTTTTTCGTCGTTGATACAATCGGCTCTCGTAGCGATCGACACCGAAAACGCGCCTAATTCTTCCACGGTTTTCAGCAGACTTTCAAGCTCGGATGTCGAGCAGTATGTGTTTGTGCGTAAGCCGAAATACGCGCATATTTTCAAATTCGGCGCGTTGGGAGCTTTGGCGCAGATCCTGCTCTTTTCCCTTTCCCACTGCTCTTCTATCGAAAGAGGATTTTTCGGAATCTGAGAGCAGTATATGCACTTCGGCTCGTTGGGGCAGGAAAAGCCCGCGTCCAAGGTCGCCTTGTAGATACGCGAGCCGTATTTGTCGTTGTTATAATCGAAAAGCGAGTAGTATCGTTTAGTCATTTTGTCTCTCATGGAATTATGGGGAAAAAGTTCATCGTGATCTCTCCCGCCAGAAGCAAAAGCATTATCACACAGGCAACGATGTCACGCGCGGCGATCTTAAGCTGCCGCATACGCGTTCTTCCCTCGCCTCCGCGGTAACAGCGGCACTCCATGGCGGTGGCAAGCTCGTTTGCGCGCTTGAATGCCGATACAAAAAGCGGTATGAGGATAGGCACAAGCGCCTTTGCCTTCTGAAACAGGTTTCCCGAGTCGAGATTTGCTCCCCTCGCCTTTTGCGCGGACATAATTTTGTCGGTCTCCTCGACAAGCGTCGGGATAAATCTAAGCGCTATGGTCATCATCATGGAAAGCTCATGCACGGGAAAACGCAGCTTTTTAAGCGGCGACAAAAGCCGCTCGATAGCGTCCGTAAGCATGATAGGCGAGGTGGTATAAGTAAGCAATGACATTCCGACGATAAGCGCGACTATCCTTAAAAGCATAAACGCCGAGGTTCTTAATCCCTCGGGATAAATTGAGATTATCCACCAGGAAAACAGCGGCTCTTCTCCGCCGATAAACAGCACGTTAAGTACAGCCGTTATGATCATAAGCGGCAGAATGGGCTTTATGCTTTTTATTATCATGATAAGCTTTATGCCCGAGACGATATAGCATATCACCATGAAAAACAGTCCCGCGAAAAGCCCCGTAAAGCTCTGCGAAACAAAAAGCATAACGAGATATACTATATCCAAAAGCAGCTTTACGCGGCTGTCCATTCGGTGTATTGCCGATTTCCCCGGGAAATACTGACCGATAGTAATGTCCTTTATCATTCTTTTATCCTTTTATAAGCGAAATTATACGCTCTTTTGCTCTCTCAACAGTGTAAATGTCATTTCCTATGTCAACGCCGAGTTCTTTAAGTCTGTGAGAAAAACGCGTTATCTGCGGAACGTCAAGACCGATAGCCGAAAGCTCGTCCGTTCTTTCAAAGACCTTATCGGTATAATCAAAGCAGAAGAGCTTTCCCTTGTTCATTACAAGCACCTTTTCGGCGTATTTTACAATGTCCTCCATGGAATGCGAGACCAGAAGCACCGTTTTTCCCGAGCTTTGCTTGTATTCCTTTATCAGACCGAGAATTTTGTCCCTGCCCTTTGGGTCGAGCCCCGCGGCAGGCTCGTCGAGAATGAGTATCTCGGGATCCATGGCGAGCACTCCCGCAAGCGCCACGCGGCGCTGCTGTCCGCCCGAAAGGTCAAACGGCGATTTTTCGAGCAGATGGGTTATTCCCATGCTCTGCGCGGCGGACTTTACGCGCTCCTGTATTTCTTCTTCCGAAAGCCCCATATTAGCCGGACCGTAGGCGATGTCCTTGGCTACTGTCTCCTCGAAGAGCTGATGCTCCGAATACTGGAAAACTATCCCGACTTTAAAGCGCACATCGCGGATAGCGGTCTTTCTGTCATGAATATCTTTCCCGTCAATTAAAACAACGCCGCTTGTCGGCTTTACAAGCCCGTTTAAATGCTGGATAAGCGTGGATTTGCCGCTTCCGGTATGTCCGATTATTCCGATAAATTCTCCGCGCATTACCGAAAGGCTTACATCGTCTACCGCGGTCTTTTCAAACGGCGTTCCCACGGAATATTTGTAGGTGATGTTTTCGAGCCTCGCCGCTTCTTCGGATCTGTTTTCACGGATAATATCCTTTTTTCCGATAACCGCCGTTTTTGAACAGAGTGGGAGCTTTGAGACTTCCTCGGCGCATTCGTCCTCGAATATTATTTCCCCGGAAATATCTACTCCGCCGTCTTTTAGCATCTCGCAAAGCTCGGTCACCTGAGGTACGTCGAGCCCCGCCGCGCGAAGCTCTTTTCCGCGCGCGAATATCTTGTGCGGCTCGCCGTCCATTAAGACCGCGCCCTTGTCCATTACGATTATCCTGTCCGCCTGCGCGGCTTCGTCCATATAGTGGGTTATAAGAATTACCGTTATTCCCTTTTCCCTGTTAAGGCGCTTTATGGTTTTCATGACCTCCCGCCTGCCCTTCGGGTCGAGCATGGCGGTGGGTTCGTCCATAACGATACAGCGCGGCTGCATGGCGATGATGCCCGCGATAGCCACGCGCTGTTTTTGTCCGCCCGAAAGCTGGTGTGGAGAATGCTCGCGAAAATCGTACATATCGACCTGTTTCAGCGCGTCGTCTACGCGCTGTCTTATCTCCGACGGCTCTACGCCTAAATTTTCGGGAGCGAACGCGACGTCCTCCTCGACGATAGTAGCGACGAGCTGATTGTCGGGATTCTGAAAAACCATTCCGACAGTGCGGCGGATATCAAAGATTTTCTCCTCGTCGGCGGCGTCCATTCCGTCAACCAGAACTTTGCCTTCTGTCGCGGTGAGAATGGCGTTGAAATGCTTAGCGAGCGTGGATTTTCCGCAGCCGTTGTGTCCGAGCACAGCCAAAAACTGACCGTCGGGTACGCTGAAGCTTACGTTATCCAGCGCCCGGTTTTTTTCGATAACGTTGTCGTTTTCATCATAGGTAACATAGTCGTAGCATAAATTTTCGACCCTGATTATGTCCAAACCGATCACATTCCTAAATCAAAATTCTGAATTTTACAAAAATACATTTTATATTATACTACAACCTGTAACTCAAAGTCAAGTATTTTTACGGAAATTTCGGGAAAATATGTAGACAAAACTTACTGAAAATGTTAAAATATATGTATCGTATTTTTGAACGGAGAATTGTGATGAGAGTTTCCGATAAATGGACAGATTATGCGCTTATTGACGCTTCGGACGGCGAAAGGCTCGAAATGTGGGGAGATGTTGTGCTGATACGTCCCGACCCGCAGATAATATGGCAGAACTGCAAAGCAGCTCCCGAATGGGATACCGCCCACGCAAGGTATATCCGCTCGTCAAGCGGAGGCGGAGCGTGGGACTATCGGAGAAAGCTGCCCGAAAGCTGGCAGATAGGCTATGGAGGATTAAAGTTTCTGGTAAAGCCCACGGGCTTTAAGCACACGGGAATATTCCCCGAACAGGCGGTAAACTGGGATCTCTGCTCGGAGCTTATCAAGTCCGCTGACCGACCCGTAAACGTGCTGAATCTATTCGCGTATACGGGCGGAGCGACGCTCGCCTGCGCGCAGGCGGGAGCGTCCGTCTGCCACTGCGACGCGGTAAAGGGAATGGTAGACTGGGCAAGAACAAACGCAAAGCTCTCGGGGCTTGAGGAAAAGCCCATACGCTGGATAGTGGACGACGCGAACAAGTTTATTAAGCGCGAGATCCGCCGGGGAACGCGCTATGACGGCATAATCCTCGACCCGCCGAGCTACGGAAGAGGAACAAACGGCGAGATGTGGAAAATAGAGGACAGCATTTATTCGCTTATGTCCGATATCACCGAGCTTTTAAGCGACAAACCGCTGTTTGTCGTGCTTAACAGCTATACCACGGGACTCTCTCCGTCGGTTATGAGTTATCTTATGCGGATGACCGTGGGAAAGCGCTTTAAGATAACGGTTACAAGCGAGGAGATAGGTCTGCCCGTAACTCAGACGGGGCTTGCTCTTCCCTGCGGTAACACTTCTATAGCTTTATTCGGCTGACCTTTCCGGGTTTTCGGACTCGGTATGTTTTGCGTTTTTCGCGGAAAACATCTCACGCAGACCGAAGCCTATGAGAAACAGCGCGAACAGTTTTCTCAGAAGCTCGTTTGCGACAAGCTGAGCGCCGAGAGTTCCTATCGCGGCACCCACGACCCCGCCGAACAGCAGTTTTTTTACGAGATTCTTGTTTATCAATCCGTTTTTAAGATGCATTATAAGCGCGGTAAACGCGATAGGCAGAAAAAACAATACGTTTATCCCCTGCGCGGTGCGCTGGTCGGTATTCATAAACAGCGTCAGCCATACGACCAGAATAAAACCTCCGCCCAATCCCATTGACGCGAGAACTCCCGTAAGGAACCCCGCAAGCGCCTGTCCGAAAATATTCATACAAACAACATCCTCACAGCGGCGGCAGTTACAATGCCGCCGAAAATTCTTTTAAGCCAGTCGGCGCGTATCTTCTTAAGGAAAAACGCTCCGCAGAGCGCTCCCGCGAGACCATACGGGATATAGCCCCACGCGGTCTTGAAATCGAGATTTCCCGAAAAGCCGTAAAACGCCGCCGTAACAAGGCTTAGCACAAAAATCAACGCAACAGAAGTAGCGTGAGCCTCATTCGGATCACAGCCCTCCTTTTCCAAAATCGGAACTGCGATTACTCCGCCGCCCGAGCCGAAAAATCCGTTTAAAAAACCGCAGACAGAGCCCTTGAAAAATTTTTTCATATCATCACCCTTAGATTATTTTGCACAAAACGCGAGTTTTTATCTATATATTTTGCACAAAAACTTTTGCCAAAGTTAATCTAAAAAATTGAAAACAGACGAGAAATGAAAATAACGTTGACTTTGTGCGCTAATTATGCTATAATTGAGTTTGTATAATTTAAGAATTTAAAAGAAAGGGATTGTTTATATGATTTTAACGGGTGCGGATATAATTGTCGAATGTCTGCTTGACGAGGGCGTGGATACAGTTTTCGGGTATCCGGGCGGAGCTGTTCTGAATATTTACGACAGTCTTTACAAGTACAGCGATAAAATACGTCATATCATCACCTCGCATGAACAGGGCGCTTCTCACGCGGCGGACGGTTATTCGAGAGCCACGGGGAAAACAGGCGTTGTTATAGCAACGTCGGGTCCGGGGGCGACAAATCTTACCACGGGAATTGCTACTGCCTATATGGATTCTATCCCGCTGGTGGCGATAACGGGAAACGTTTCCTGCGGACTGCTCGGTCTTGACAGCTTTCAGGAGGTCGACACAACGGGCATTACCATGCCGATAACAAAGCACAATTTTATCGTAAAAGACGTTGGGGAGCTTGCGAAAACCATTCACCTCGCGTTTAAGATAGCTTGCAGCGGCAGAAAGGGTCCCGTGCTTATTGACATTCCTAAGGACATAACCGCCGCGCAGACGGATTATTCTCCGCTCGGAAGATCGGTTCCAGAAAAAGCGGATCGCGCGGGTGAACCGGAGATCGAAAAAGCCGCGGAGCTTATCAGAAACGCGCAAAGACCGTATATCTACGCGGGCGGCGGAGTGGTCTCGGCAGAGGCGGAGGACGAGCTTGCAAAGCTCGCGGAGCTGTGCGACGCCCCCGTTTCCTGCTCGCTTATGGGTCAGGGAGCGTTTGACCAGAAAAGCAGACGCTATATCGGTATGCTCGGAATGCACGGAACGGTGAAAGCCGCGGCGGCTCTCAACGAGTGCGACCTGTTTATCGGCATAGGAACGCGCTTTTCGGACAGAGTTATCGGAGAGCCCGCGGTTTTCGGTAAAAACGCCAAGATAATCCACATAGACATAGACCCCGCCGAATTCAACAAAAACGTCGGAGTTCATACGGCGATAAAGGGCGATGTAAAGAAGGTATTGGGACAGCTCTGCGAAAAGGTATCACAGAAGAAAAACGAATGGACGGACGAGATAATCGCCAAGGACTACGGCGAGCCTGTGCAGAAAGGCACGGACGAGCTTCCCGTAACTCCCGAGGCGGTGATCCGCAAGCTTGACGAGCTTACAAACGGCGAGGCCGTTATCGCGACAGAGGTCGGGCAGAACCAGATGTGGGCGGCGCAGTATTATTCGTTTACCAAGCCGAGGAGCTTTATTTCCTCGGGGGGCTTAGGAACAATGGGCTTCGGCCTGGGCGCGGCGATAGGCGCAAAGGTCGGCTGTCCCGAGAAAACGGTAGTGAATATCGCGGGAGACGGCAGCTTCGCGATGAACTTAAACGAACTTATAACCGCCTACGCGCACAAGATACCGATCATTGAAATAGTTATAAACAACAATGTTCTGGGAATGGTTCGTCAGTGGCAAAGGCTTTTCTACGATAAGCATTTTTCGCAGACAACTCTCGACAACCGCCACATCGACTATGTCAAGCTCGGTGAGGCGTTTGGAATAAAGGCGTTTGTGATATCCAAAAGCGAGGACATCGAGCCTGTTTTAAAGCAGGCGCTTGAGATATCGAAAACCGCGCCGGTCATGGTTGAAGTAAAGATAGACAGGGATATAAACGTTCTGCCGATGATCCCAGCGGGAAAGCCTGTTGTAAACCCCATAACAGAGATAGATTTGGAGGCGTAATATGGAACAGGAATATGTGCTTTCGGTTAAGGTAAACAACAACAACGGCGTGCTGCTCCGCGTGGCGGGACTTTTCAGCCGCCGCTGCTACAGCATAAAGAGCATAAACGCGGCGGAGACCGAGGATAACACCATCTCAAGGCTTACGATAGTTGTCGCGGGAGACTTAAGGGTGATCACGCAGATAAAAAATCAGCTTATGAAGCTGTATGATATCCGTGAGGTCAAGATCTTGAACGACGCCGTAACGCGCGAGCATATCCTTATCCGCGCGGGAAGATCAGCGGAGGACAGGCACAAAATAATCGAGATAGCAAACCTCTACCGCGCTAAGCCCGTTGACGTGGCAACGGACAGCATAATGCTGGAGCTTACCGGAGAATCCGCGAAGATAGACAGCTTTATCGACCTTTTAAAGCCCTTCGGGATAGTCAAAATGGTTCGCTCGGGAATTACGGCGCTTGAAAGAGACTGAAACAAAACGCAAAAAGTCGGCTGTAACTTTACAGCCGACCTTCTTATGCAATTATGACAAATAATTATTTGACAGCAACGTCAAGATTTGATCGCATTTTCTCGAGTACATTTATCAGCGCCTCGAGCTCACTTTCCGAAATGCCGTTCAATATGGTCTTATCGGCTTTTTCGAGCGAGCCTATAACCTTTTTGTACATCTTTTTACCCTTGTCTGTAATGCAAACGTGAGTTTCGCGGCGGTCCGTACTGTTTTTCTCGCGGCGGACAATGCCGTCGTTTTCCATATTGCGAAGGGTTATACTTACGGTTGGAGCCTTCTGCCCCGTAAGCTTCACAAGCTCGAGCTGTGTGAGCGTTTTATTTTCCATAAGCGGTTTAAGTATGTGGCGGTATGAGTAACGCATTCCTATCTTATCCATATCCCTGCATACAAGTTCTCCGTAAAGGAAGCTTACCTCGTTCAAGCTTTCGACGAACCTGCTGCCGTTGTGGGAAATAAAATTATTGTTAGACGCTTTCATTTAAATCACCCCTCTCCTATTATTATCCTACAAACAAATACGCTGTCAGGACTGTATATAAGTCTCCTTATAATCATTATACAGGAATTTTCTTGCTTGTCAATATGAATTTAGGGATAATCAACCGATTTGTGAAAGATTTGTACATTTTTATTACAATTAGTAATATAAACCATTTTTCGGAAAATAATTCACCGTTTTTTCAAAAAAATGCACGGCATTTAAATTTTCGGCAAATAAGGAAAATTGTTGACAAAAACGATGTAAAATGGTATAATTTACTTATAATTTAATAGGATAATTTTATTATTCTGATAAGGAGTTTTTATGAAGATAAAATGCGTAAAGGGAACGCGCGATTATCTGCCCGAAGAGGCGGAGCTTCGCGAGGAGATGCAGAATAAAATTTTTGAGGTGTACAGGAAAAACGGCTTTTCGAGAGTTATGACGCCGGCTGTTGAAGACGCGGAGAATCTTGACAAAAGCGACGGCGGAGATAACCTCAACCTTATTTTCAAGATATTAAAGCGCGGCGAAAAGCTCGCGAAATCCCTTGAAAGCGGCGGCGAGCTTTGCGACTTAGGGCTGAGGTATGACCTTACTCTTCCGCTTACAAGGTATTTCGCGGCAAACAGGCAGAGTCTTTCCTTTCCGTTTAAGGCGGTCCAGATAGACAAGGTCTACCGCGCGGAAAATCCGCAGAAAGGCAGACTGCGTGAGTTTATGCAGTGCGACATCGACGTTATCGGCGACCCTGAGCCCGAATGCGAGACAGAGCTTATCGCGGTTACGGCAAAGGCGCTCGAGGCGCTTGAGATAGGCGAATTTACCGTAAGAGTAAACGACAGGCAGGTGCTTAACGCCATGCTTAAAAGCTGCGGCTTTGGCGAGGATATCCTTGCTTCGGTCTGCGTAAGCTTTGACAAGCTGGACAAGATAGGTGCGGAGGGAGTTGTCGCGGAGCTGAGAGAAAAGGGCTTTGACAATTCTGCCGTTGATAAGTTTGAGGGGATCTTGCAGAGGCTTCCGCTTGACATTGATAAAATGCGCGGGATAGTCGGAGATGAAGATATCTCACGGCTCGCTCGGATAATAGAACAAAGCGAGGCTATTGCAAACGGCAGATATAAGATTGTTTTCGACGCGTCGCTTGTGCGCGGTCAGGGTTATTATACTGGAACGGTTTTTGAAGTCAGGAGCGAAAAATTCGGAAGCTCTATCGCGGGCGGCGGCCGCTATGACAAGCTGATAGGAAAGTTTTTGGGCGAGGATATCCCCGCCTGCGGATTTTCAATAGGCTTTGAGCGAATTTTCAGCATACTGTGCGATATGAAAAAGACCGCGGGCAAACGAAAGAAGATCGCGGTTTTGTACGAGGACAGCTTTGCCGAGGCATACAAAAAGGCTGAGGAACTGAGAGAAGAATATGACACGGCGCTGTTTAAAAAGCCAAAGAAAATGAAGGCTTTTCTGGACAGGCTTCAGAACAGCGGATATGTGGGATTTGCATACGAGGACGGAAATATTCATAGTTTTTCAGACTGTCGATAAACCCTCATCTGCTTCGTCAGCTGAGCCACGGCAACCAGATGGTTAGCCGTGACACGGCTTCCTAACATCTGAGGGCTTCTCAACAGCCTGAAAATTGGACTTTTCTTACAATCTGATTATTGAATTGTGCGGGTGGTAATTTATGCGGAAAGTTTTAACGGTTGGGACAATTTCTGCCGATGAGGGAAAAATTTCGGGCTGCGCGGCGTATGTTGCCGCGGGGTTGGTAAAGCTCGGCGTCGGCGCGGCTGTCTGCGCGAAGATAAAACAGGAAGACAGCGAAGCGATACGCGCTTTTTTCGCGGAAAACGGAATTGACGACGAAATGCTTTTTACTGACGGGGAGCGGTTTGATTTAAACTTAAGCGGCATAAGCGCGGTATTTGTCACGGGAGATTTTGCGGTAAATGATCTCGGTTTCGGGCTTTTAAAGGACTTTCGCGAAAAGTGTGAGAGCCTTCAGATCCCTTTGATACTTGCGACGAGCAATCACAGCGAGTCTCCGGACAGGATAAATAATGCCGCAAGCGGCGCGAATGTTTTCCTTACGTCCATTGAGGACGCTCAGAAGCTTTGCGGACTTTCTGACGCGAAAGAAATAGCGGAGCATTATCTGTCGCTCGGAGCGCACAAGATCGTGGTCACACTGGACAAGCAGGGCGCGTTTTACAAAAGCCGCGTAGAATGCGGAAGCGCGCCGACCTTCCGCGCGGACAGGGTGGTTGATACAACGGGCGCGGGCGACGCGTTTGCGGCGGGACTTACAAGCGGGATCATCGAAGAACTGCCGCTCGGAGAGGCTGTTGTCAGGGCAAACGCCTGCGGGTGTATGGCGATACAGCACGAGGGTCTTTATATGCCTACCGCGGATAAGCTGAGAGAATATATGCTGTCACACAGATTTGTGGTTGACGGCTGCAAGGATTTTTGACAGACTGAAAGGTTAATACTATCGATATTTTCGGTGACTTTAAGATGACGCTCTATGTTACGGACTTGGACGGAACGCTGCTTAAAAGCGACAAGTCGCTGTCCGATTACTCAAAAAACACGATCAACAGGCTTATTGAAAGCGGAGTTTGTTTTACATACGCCACGGCGCGTTCCTTTTCGAGCGCCTATCCGCTTGTTGATTCGCTTAATTTCAACATCCCCGCTGTTACTTTCAACGGGGTTTTTGTGATTGACCCGAAAAGCGGAGAGCATATAATCGAAAATGTCTTCAGCAAAAAATCGCTTAAGACTGCCGAAAAATTCATTCGTGAAAACGGTCTTGCGCCTATAGTCTACTCGTACATCGACGGGAAAGAGCGCGTTTCGTATCTTGAAAGCAGGATCGGCGAGGTTGAGGCTTATGTCAGCTCAAGAGCGAACGATAAACGGCTTCGCGCGGTTTCCGACTATAAGAAGCTTTTTGAGGGAAACGTGTTTTATATGACCTTATTCGATGTCGCCGATACCGACAAATGCGACGCGGTCTTTTGCGGGGAAAACGGATTTTCGCACAATATTCAGGCGGACACCTATGACGACATGGTCTGGTATGAGATATACAGCAAAAACGCGGGAAAGGAAAAGGCGGTCTTACAGCTTAAAAAGCTGATTAAGGCAAATAAGCTCGTCTGCTTCGGGGATAATTTCAACGACATGGCGATGCTGAGAATCGCGGACACGGGAGTCGCGGTAGAAAACGCCTGTGATGAGCTGAAAAACGCGGCGGATATCGTTATTGAAAGCAACGACCGCGACGGCGTCGCGCGTTTTATCGACCGTCGCGAAAGCGAGCTTTCCGAAAGGGACAAACGGTTTGAAAGGGCTGTAGACGCGGCGTTTGACCGTGTGAAAGGCGCGCACGGCTCTGTGGGAACGCAGAATGAAAAGCTGATACACGCGGCGCTGAAAAACTATTACGCGCCGTTTTCGGACGAGCAGGAAATAAAGATCGGGAATTATTTCGCGGACGCGGTTTCGGAAAACGGTATTTTTGAGATACAGTCAAAGCAGTTATACAGGCTGAATGAAAAGCTCAAAGCGTTTCTGCCGCACGCGAGGGTAAACGTTGTTTATCCGCTGATACGCGAAATGAAAACTCTGTTTATAAATTCGGAAAGCGGAGAGGTTGTCCGCGAAACGCCGGTGAAAAAAAACGGAACTCTGCTTTCGGCGTTTGAGGAAATTTACTCCATAAGACGGTTTTTAAAGGACGAAAATCTTACGCTTATAATAGCAGGATTGAAAACTGAAAGGCGCGTTTATTTTTCGGGAGAAAAGCTGCCTGATCTGAGAAGTAAAAGAGAACGGAAAAAATGCGTTATAGAAAAGGTGCCTATCGCAATTATTGACGAAATCATTTTAGGTTCAAAGTCGGATTACAGGCGGCTTGTGCCGCAGGCAATTGCGGAAGGCTTTAAAGACGGCTTTACCAAAAAGGAATTTCTGAGCGCAATAGGTGACTCGAAAAGCTCGCTGAGGCTCGAGATCCTGAGAGAAGCGGGAGTAATAAAACAGATCGGCAAAAGAGGACGCGAATATCTGTACGAATTGGAGGAGCTATGATAAGATTTATCGAGGAAAGCGCGCGCTTTGACGTATCGGGGAAACTGCATGAAATGCTGTGTGATACGCTTTCAATGGGCGCGGAAAAAATCTTTCTTATCGTACCCGACCAATTCGAATTTGAAACCGAAAAGACGATTTACGGCGTTCTTGACAAAAACGGACTGTTGACAAACCTTGCTAAAATCAATGTCACTACGTTTTCCTCGCTTTCAAGGGAAATTTTGGCAAGCGCGGGAGAAAATATGCCCGCGGCAGACGATGTTGTAAAAAGCGTTATTATGAACAAAGCTGTGCGAGAGCAGAAAAATTCGCTTTCGGTTCTGAGGGGCGCGTCGGACAAAACGGGATTTTGCGGGAGAATGATAGACACGATAAACGCGCTTAAAACCGCGGGATTATCGGCGGCAGACCTTGGAGAAGACAGCGGTCTTTTTTTGGCTGACAGTGAAAAAAGCGGCATAAATCCGCTTTTGAAAAAACTTTCCGACGTAGGAAAAATTTATGTGAGCTATGACAGCCTGCTGTCAAAATACGCCGACAGTCTCGATTACATAAAAAAAGCCTCGGAACTTATTTCAAAACAGGACAATTGTTTCTTTGAAAACGCTGTTGTTTTTGTTGACTGCTTTAACGATTTTACGGGAAGTCAGATGGAATTTATCAGCAGAATGACTGCCAAAGCAAAGGACGCTGTATTCGCGTTTGTTCTTGATACAAAGGACGAGCCGCGCGAAAATGTTTTCGGACGCATTTTCGCTCAGCGCGACAGGATAATCGGCTTTGCGGAAAAGGAAAATATTGACACCGAAATTGCAGATAAAAATATTGGGAAAAGGCTTTGCGATACGCTCGGCGAGCTTTCGGAAAAGCTGTTTTCAAACGACCGAAGCGAAATAGATCCAAGCGGGTTTTGCGAGCTTGTCAGCGCGCGTGATGTTTATGAAGAAGCAGACTATACAGCCGCGAAAATAAAACAGCTCTGTCTTGACAAGGGTATGCTCTACCGTGAAACGGCGGTATTATGCGCGGACGCTGGATACGGGAAATATGTGCGCGACGCGTTTGAAAAATATGATATTCCGTTCTTTCTCGATATTCCCGAGCCGATATTATATCAGCCTATAGTAAGCTTTTTTGTCTCTCTTCTGAACGCTCTGCGAAACTTTACGCCGGACAATATCTTAAGCTGCGTCAAAACCGGTTTTTACGGCAAGCCCAATGCCGATAATACGGGAGTTACGGCAATCTCAAACAAGGATATTGATGTTTTTGAAAGCTACATTTTCGAATGGAACCTGTCTGCCAAGCATCTGAAAAGCGAATTTAAATTCGGGAGCGAAAATGATCCGAACCGAATTGAAGCCGAAAAGATCAGAAAAGCTGTCGCCGAGCCGATAATAACGCTCAGAGACGAGCTAAAAAACAAGGACGGAGCACAAATAACACGGCTTTTGTACGATTTCGCCGCAAATAAAATCGGCATAGAGCGGGCGCTTCTGGCGCGGTGCTACGGAAACGACAGCGCGTTTGACGAGGAAGCGGTCAGGGTAAACCGACAGATATGGAGCTCGCTGGTTGAAATTATTGAAGTTCTGGAAAGCGAGCTTTCGGGAGAGAATATCTCGCTCGAGGAATACTTCAGGCTATTTACGGATATCTGCGCGAACACTGCTCTTGCACAGCCGCCTCAATACCGAGACTGCGTTCTGGTCGGGGATATTGACAGAACGCGCGCGGACGGCGTAAAGGCGGTGTTTATAGTCGGCGCTTCCTATGACAGCTTCCCCGCCGCCGCAAGCGGGATGGGCATTTTTTCGGAGTACGAATCGGAGCTTGTAACAAACCTTATACGCAAAAATACGGATACCGACGATCTCCGCGCGCAGTCACTCAAGAACTTTAAGGAGCAGTACAGCCTGTCGCTTTACAGAACGTACAGGGCGGTTTCTCTTCCGACTGAGTTTTTGAGTATAAGCTGTCCCGAATACGACGCGTCAGGAAACAAGCTTTCACGCTCAACTGTATTTTCAGACATAAGGCGCGTGTTTCCGAATATAAAAACAATAAGGACCGACGAGCTGAGCGACGTGTTTTACTGCCGCTCGGTAAAGGCGGTAAAACAGCGCTATTCGATGAGCCTTGACAGCTCTTCCCCGCTTGCCCGCGCCATGCGCGGATATCTTGAAACCAATAACGCTGATTTTGTGAAAAAGCTTGACGAGATACACGACAGACGGAATCTTGAAAAGCAAGAGGGCCTGTCTGCTCACAAACTCTCCGAAAATTCAGCGAAACAGTTGTTCAAGCTGTCGCACGAAAGATATGACAACAGGTTTTCCATAGGAGCCACAAGGGTCGAAAAGCTTATAAGCTGTCCGTTTTCGTATTTCTGCGCGTCAGAGCTTGGCATACATGAAATAACCAAGCGCGAATTTAACGGCTCCAACCGAGGAAACGCCCTTCACTATGTAATGCAGCGGATCTTTACGCAGTACAGGGGCAAGACTGACGAGTTTTTTAAACTAAAACGCGGGGACTTTACAGCGCTGGCGGGCAGATACCTTACCGAATATCTCAAAATATACACAAACGGAGATTTCGAGGACGACAAGCGCACGGTTTTTCTGTTTAAAAATATCGCCTCTTCCGCGGCCGACTTGCTTGTTACAATGCAGACCGAGCTTTCGGTAAAGTCATATCAACCGCAGTTTTTCGAGCTTAACATCTCAAACGAAAGTATAAACGATATTTTTCTCAACATCAAAGAATTCAACGGAAATCTTCCGGCAGAGAACGGCTTCGCGCAGTCGGGCAAGGACGAAGATACGCAAAGGTTTGAGCTGTTGTCAAAGCCGCTTTCAATAAAACTTCAGGATGAAACCGAGATATTTGTCGGAGGAAAATTGGACAGGCTCGACGTTATGTACGCAGAAAAGGACGCAAAGCCGCGTATGTATCTAAGAGTGATCGACTATAAAACAAGCGCTAAGGTTTTTGACAAAGAAAACGCAAAAAAAGGCGCGAATATCCAGATGCTTTTGTATCTCACAGCGCTTTGCGCGGCAAACTCGGAAAACAAAACAATTGAGGTGCTGCCCGGGGAGATAAGCTATATTCCATCAAAAAACGCGGGCGCGGCAAAAAACCGCGAAGAGGCGCTTTACCTGCTTGAGACCAAGCTGCGCCCGAACGGTCTGTACATAAACGACGAGTTTATTGAAAACAACCTGAAAAACGTTTCGGAAAAAATAGCCGCGGGCATAACCTCGGACAATGAGATTCTCAGGCAGAAGATCATTGAGGATATTAACAGATCATTTGCGCTTAACAGTGAAAACGCGGCTACTCCCGAGGAGTTCAAAGAGCTTAGCGAGGAATGTGTAAACACTGTAAGAGAAAAGCTTTCAATGCTCTGCAGCGGAGACGTGAGCGCCGAGCCGCTTATTTACAAGGACTCGGCAGGCAACAGCAAGGCAGAACACACCCCATGTGATCACTGTGATTTTTACGGTATATGCGGTAATTCCAAAAAACAGCGCAGTTAAGGAAAGGACAAAACGATGAGTGAAAATATAGCCGCCGCAGAGAAAAACAAGCCGACGCCCGAACAGGAAAAGGCAATTTCGGCTGAAATAAGCTCGCCGACAGTCGTATCGGCGGCGGCGGGTACCGGAAAAACAACAATGCTTGTAGAACGTGTGCTGAGACTTATCTCGGACGTTGAAAACCCCGTAATGGCGGATTCTCTCGTAATTATCACATTTACGGTAAACGCCACGCGTCATCTAAGGGAAAAACTGAACGCGGCTTTATCCGAGCGAATTGAAAAGCTTGAAAACCCAAGTGAACGTGAATTTCTGGCGGAACAGGCGGTAAGGCTGAGAAGCGCTGCTATCTCCACTATAAACTCGTTTTGTCTCGGTATAATAAAAGACAACATCGAAAAATTTGATCTTCCCGTAAACATTACCATAGCGGACGAAACTAAGACCGCGTCGCTTCAATGGACGGCGATAGATCTTACAAAACGGGATTTCTACGCCGACGATATTTTTGACAGCAAGGAAAGAGAGCTTCTGTTTTACTCGTTTAACTTTGAAAACGACGACGCTCTTTTTGACCGCGTAATCTCGGCGGCGAATACGTTAAGTTCATACGCGGACAGCGAAAAATGGCTTAATGACACGATAAGCTGTTATGAAAGCGTCGAAGCGCTCGAAAAAACTTATCTGCCTGTGTATGCGGAATACATACACGGTCAATACGAAAAGACCGTGCATTACGATAAGATCCTAAAACAGTGCTTTGGCGAATACTGCGGATATTGTAACGGACTGCCCGAGAAAACCAAAAAGGAAAAAGAGGACAAAGAGAAAAGACTAAGAGTAAAAGGCTCTATGGCGGAGTTTTCAGATGGGATCTCAGAGCTTATAAAGCTTATGAAAGATTTTTTGAATTCGCCTTCTTTGGATACTCTCGAAAGACTTACGGAGCGTGCGCAGCGGGGTCTTTCGGAAATCGACAGAGCCGACCCGAAAAATTCCGTAAAGCAGGCTTTTGTAAGAGGCAAAAACGCCGTACAGAAAATTATTGAAGACATCGCGAAACACAGCGTTTCAAGGTCGGAGGAGGAGATCAACCTCGCGCATAACCGCACGGTAATAGAGGCGTTTGTAAAACTTGTAAGGATATACCGCGGATATTTCGGCGAAATAAAGCGCGCTCAGGGATATATCGACTTTTCCGACTGCGAGCTGCTGCTGTTGGAAAAGCTGAGGGCTGACAAGGACTTCAGAGAGCATTTGTCAATGAGATTTTCGTGCGTTATTGTAGACGAATTTCAGGACTGCAACGACGTTCAGGCTGAGATATTCAGGCTTATCGGAAAAGAACGTCAGTTTTATGTCGGAGATATAAAGCAGTCTATCTACGCGTTTCGCGGAGGAAATCCGGAGATAATGGCTGGACTTTGCAAGCACGAAAGAGGTTTCAGTCCCCTTCCGCTTACAATGAACTTCCGCAGCAGACAGCAGGTCATTGACACGGTAAACGACGCTTTTACGGGTCTTATGACCGAAAAATGCGGCGGCGTTGATTATAATGAAAACACAAAACTTGTGTGCGGGGCCGATTATCCCGATAACGGTGATAACTCTGTGTATAAAACAGAGATCTGCGCGGTAAACGCAAAGGAACTGCTTCAGGAGGATCTTGTCGCAAGGCGTATTTACGAGCTGATGAACGACGAGAGCTTTAAGATCGCAAAAAACGGGGAGCTTTGCAGACCAAGCGGCTCGGACTTCGCGATACTTCTCAGAAACAAGGGAAAGATAAACGACTATAAAAACGCGCTTTCTAAATACGGCATCTCATCGGTTTCCCCGAGCGGGAAAAACATTCTCGATTCCGAAGAAGCGGCTATGCTGGTAAACTATCTGAGAGTAATAGACAATCCGCTTAATGACAAAGAACTCCTGTACGTTCTTATGTCGCCACTGTATCGGTTTACCGCTGACGAGATCGCGAAACTCAGACTCGGTGTTTTAGGGTTTCCCGATGAGGTGATAAGCGGCGCGGAAGATATTTCACACGGTCTTAAAGACTACGCTTTGTATGAATGTCTGAAATTCTGCGTGTTGAGGTATGGCGAGCGCGGAGACTACGGGCAGTCCGAAGCGAAGCAAAAAGCCGAAAAGTGTGAAAAAGCCCTTATGGACAAGGGGTTCACAAGAACAATAAGCCGGAAGGCTCTTGCGGCTTATAATGATATCAAAAGCTTCCGCAGGTTTATGTCCAACAACTCGATAATTGATCTGATAAGAAAGGTCTGCGCGGATACGGACATTTACGCGGTTGTATGCGCACTGGACGAAAGCCGCAGGCGCGTGGCAAATCTGCACAGATTTGAAAAACTTGCCGAGGATTTTGTATCACGCGACGGCGGAACGCTCTGCGATTTCCTGAGATTTATAAAGCAGATAGAGGAAAATAAGCGCGGCACGATAGAAGAAGCATCTGTACCCGAGGACGCGGAAAACTCCGTAAGGATAATGACCTTTCACGCAAGCAAGGGACTTGAGGTTCCGATATGCATTCTCGCCGAGCTTCAGACAACCATTAACGCGAGCGACTATTCGGGCAATTTTCTGATGAACCGCGATTATTACTTTTCGATAAGCTTTGTAGACCGTGAGGCACGCTATCAGGCGAATACCTTCGCACACAACGCCATTGAGCTTATAAACCGCCAAAAGCCTGTCGGAGAAGAACTGAGACTTTTGTATGTGGCTATGACCAGAGCGCAGGAAAAGCTTATCATGGTGGGAAAATTCTCAAAGGAGGAGGAAGTTCCCGAGTTAAACTCCGAGCTTTACGACGGCTCGACGCCGTTTAAATGGGTGTGGCGGAAACTCATTGAGAAAAACTACAAAACCAAAATGATAACCGACAGCGATGATAATTCTTCACACATGGAATATATCGAAAAGGCAAAATCGGAGGTTGACATTTATGAACACAACCGGGCTGACGATGAAGATGATATCACGGCGGAAAAGCTTAAGGAAATTGTTGAGAAAAAATACCGGAACGAAGCCGAAACAGTTATGAGGGCTAAATATTCCGTAACGGAGATAGCGCACAGAAACGATGTAATGCCGTTTGTGCTTACCAAGCCGTCGTTCGCGGCGTCTTCAAAAATAAAAGGCACCGACGTCGGAAACGCCTATCATCATACGATGGAGCATATCCCGCTTGATAAAATGCGAAATGCCGAGAACCCCGAAGCGGCGGCGGCAAAGGCTGTAGAAGAGCTTCGCGCTCTCGGAAGGATAAGCGACGAGGAAGAACAGCTTATAAAAAGCGACAGGATAGCAAGGTTCTTTTCGGGAGAGCTTGGGCAAAGAATGCTTGAAAGCGGGAGAATTGAGCGGGAGTTTTCGTTTTACGCGGAGCTTTCGGGCAGAGACATCGGAGTTTCGGACATAGGCGAAAACGCCGCGATACAGGGTCAGATAGATATGCTTTTCGAGGAAAGCGACGGGATCGTGATAGTAGATTATAAATCCGACACGAAGGAAAATCTCGAAAAGGAAAAGGAAAACTATTCGCTTCAGGTAAAGATCTACGCGGCTGTTTGTCCGAAGCTTTTCGGAAAGCCCGTAAAAGAGATATACCTTTATTCATTTTCAAACGGAGAGGCTGTAAAGATTTGAAAAAGTTTGTTAGTTTGATCATTACCGTATTGTTCACAGTAACATTGAGCACAAGCGCTTTCGCGGAAAGCGCGGGCTTTAAGGACGAGAGCACCGTAATAAACGCGGGAACTCCGTATGACAAGAGCTATGTCGAGATACGCTTTTCCACGGGCGAATCCGAGACGGCGGGCGTGCCGCTGGCGTACAAGGAATTCCTTCTTTCGCCTGCGGGAAACAGGATAGACAAAATTGACGGGAATACCGGAGAAACGCTTATTTCCGCCGAGCTTTCGGAAAAGGTTTCGGAAAGCCTTGGCGGAGCGATCACAAACGGCGTTTTGTATCAGCCCGCGAGAACAACGGTTTTTGCCGTTGAGCTTGAAAATATGAGTGTAAAATGCTCGAGGCAGTTCGGGGAGATAATTACCGATATCGCGGCGATCGACGGGCTGATCTATTTCGGCGTGAGAAACAATGACGGATACTCGTTTATCTGCGCCGACGCGGAGAAAAATCTCGAAAAAGTATGGGAATACAAAAGCGAAAATGCCATAACCTCAGCCGGACTGTTCGGAGAATATATTGTTTTCGCTTCGGGAAACAAGCTCATCTGTCATTCCAAGACCGATGATGATTTCAAAGAAAACGAAATAGCCGGAACAATAACCAACGTTTACGCGGGAAAATACGCGGTATTTATGACGGCGGAGGGCGGAACGCTGTATAAAGTACGTCTCGAAGCTGACGGAACTGTCGAAGACGGCTCGCTTATGTCGCTTGAAATAGGCGGAGAGCTTTCCGCGCCGGCGGAGAAGGAAAACAAGCTTTTTGTTTCGTCAACAAACGGATTTTACGCCGTTGACGCGCTGAATATGGACGTTATAAAAGCTTATCCCGATCTGAAAAACGGCTGTGATCCCGTAATAACCACCGGAAGCGGCTTTCGCGCGTATGTCGCAGCGCCCGTGCCTTCCGAAGGGAAATGGTATTTGTACTCAGTACTTGACAATGACGACGTGCTTACGCTTTCTGAAATAGTAAAGATAAATGATTTTACAAACGGAAAGATCTCCGTTTCTGACAGCGGCGTCATGTATTTCCGCGACGCAAAGGGGCATATCTACGCGCTTGGCATACGCGAAAACGACATCTTTACAATTATCCTGAAAATCGTTATTTTTATAGCGATAATGGTATTTCTTTTCCTGATACTGAGAGCCTGGATAAAAAAACATTCTGACAAAACACCGAAATTCACTTGATTTTTACGCTGGAATGTTGTATAATTGTATTGGAAAGTTTTAGAAAATACAGGAGGTTTTTATGGAAATCATTCTTAAATCCGGAAATTGCTCGGCAAAGATCAACCAAAAGGGAGCGGAGCTTAAATCGCTTGTTGTAAACGGCAGAGAACTTATGTGGAACGCCGACCCCAAGTTCTGGGCGAACACTTCTCCCCTGCTGTTTCCGATGATAGGAACGCTTAAGAACAAGAAAACGCTTATCGGCAAAGAGGAATTTCGTATTCCGAAGCATGGCTTCGCGCGTGATTTTCTGCTGACAAAGGAAAAAGAGAGCGACAATTCGGTTACTCTTTCGCTTTTGCCGAACGAGACCACCAAGTCCGTTTATCCTTTTGACTTTAAGTTTGAGATCGAATATACACTGACCGCGGACGGGATAAAGATCACTCAGCGCGTAAAGAACAACGGCAATGAGGATATGCCGTTCTGCATAGGAGCGCATCCCGCGTTTGCGTGCGAGGGAGAGTTTACGGACTATTACCTCGAGTTTGAAAAGGAGGAAACCGCGAATATCCCCAACTACAACACGTCGACCGGCGTTTACGAGCCGGATAACCGCCGCACGATAATTGAAAACAGCAAGGTCATGCCGCTTAACCATGATATGTTTATGAACGACGTTTTACACATGGAGCACCCCGCGTCGCGCTCGGTCACGCTTTTAAACAAGGAGAAAAAGGGACTTCGCGTGGATTTCCCCGACTTTACGGGGCTTGGTCTGTGGCAGGCTAAAAACGCGCCGTTTCTTTGCATAGAGCCGTGGTGCGGCTCGCAGGACTACGACAACGGCTCGGGAGTTTTCGCGGAGAAAATGGGAGTTGTTATAGCCAAGGCAGGAGAGGAAAAAACGTTTACCTATACTATCTCGGCTGTCGGATAAAAACAGGCGGACGTACAAAAGTATTTGGAAAAGGGGTTTTTGGCGCATTATGCGCGTATTGCTTGCCTACGGCGCAAAACGCTGACCTTTCTACAGAAAGGTTTTCCCCACTAAGAAAAAAGATAAGCAAATATATTATTAAAAAAATAAAGCTCTCCTATGTCGGAGAGCTTTTGCTTTATTTACAATCATTACTTTTTCTTTTTCGTAAATACCAGCACCAACACGACTGCCAGCGCGATCGCCGCAACCGCGATCAATACCCCTATTCCGTCAAAACCGGTCGCGGGAGATACCTCCATAACAGCATTAAGCTCATTGATGTCCATAAACTTCCTCCTTAAAACTAAACGGCAGCGTCTGTGATAATTCCCTTAATGCACTCCTCCGCAGCTTTGCTGACTATCTCCGCGGCATTTTCAAGCGTTTCGCCGTTATTCGCTTTCCATTCAAAAAAGGAGGTTATAAATCCGCCGACCGCAAATGTCGCGGCAAACCTTGCCTTTTCAAATGAAATGTTATTTACGCTTTTCACTATCTTATGCGCAAACTCGTCTATTATCTCATGGATACGATCTACAAACGCTCCCTGCAGATCCAGCTTAAGACGGCGGAAGCAATAGTCAAAATCATCGGAAACTATATCGTTGAGCTTGAGAAAAACGTTATATACGCACTCGTGAAAATTGTTGTCATGAAAATTGATCGCAATATCCCTTATCGCTTCTACAAGCTCTCCTTCTATTTCATCTACAATATCGGTTATTCCCGCGTAATGAGTATAAAATGTCCTTCTGTTCACGCCCGCCTTTCGGGCAAGCTCGCTTACAGTAACGCTTGAAATATCTTTTGTTTCGGTAATTTCAAACAGCGCCGTTCTTATTGCTCTTTTTGTACGAATAACTCTTTTATCTACACCGCTATGAGCCTTGCCATATGGCATAAAAAAACACCGTCCCTTTAAACTGCAATAAAACCAATACACATTACATTTTATCACAATTTGTAGTATTCGTCAAGGACTTTAGTCAATTTTCGTCATAATACACAAAAAAGCGCAAAAGTGTTTAGAAATGTGACCCTATCTTTTTGGAATACTCGTTTATTACCGCAAGGAATTTCTTTCCATATCGCTCGGCTTTGCGCGTGCCGACTCCCGATACCTGCAAAAACTCATCATGATTCTTCGGAAGTATCGAACACATATCCCACAGTGACGCGTCCGAAAAAACGACATACGGCGGAACTCCGAGCGACTCGGCGGTTTTTCTGCGAAGCTCACGAAGCATTTCAAAAAGCTCTTTGTTCTCCGTGGGGAAGTGTTTTTTGCTGTCAGCGGTTTTCTTCTGACTTTTCCCTAATCGCATCATAACCGTGCCCTTGCTTTTTATAAGCTCGTCGGCCTGAGAAGTAAGAGCGCAGAGCCTGTCCTTTCCGCAAAGCTCGATATATCCCTCGTTTACGAGATGTTCGGCGATCTGAAGGACACGTTCGCTTTCCTTCATTATTCCGTAGGTCGAAAGCGTATTGTAACCCTTTTCGATTATCGCACGGTCGCGGCTTCCGGTGAGAACGGAACAGATAACGGGAAGACCTTCAGATTTGTTTCGCTGTTTAAGACGGTAAACACAGGACAATATCTTCTGTGCCTCAAGCGTTATGTCATCATAATCACTCAGACAATTTCCGCAATGTCCGCAGCGGCGCGGAGCTTTCTCCCCGAAATAACGCAGGATCTCCCCGCGCAGACAATCTTTTGCCTCGCAGTAAGAGATCATCTTTTTCAGTCGGATATGATCGCGTTTTTTAAGCTCGCTCTGTTCTTTTAAGGAAAGCTCCTCGTGAGAATGCTCTATCATAAATTTCGCCAAGGCTATATCGCTTTTGCTATACAGCATGATACAGCGCGCGGGAGACCCGTCGCGCCCCGCCCTGCCTGCCTCCTGATAATAGCTTTCCAAGTCCTTTGGGACGTTGTAATGAACGACAAGCGGCACATTGCTTTTATCAATGCCCATTCCAAAAGCGTTTGTAGCGACGATAACGTCTGCTCTGTCATGAAGAAAATCCTCCTGGGCGGCTTTTCGCTTATCCGCGGAAAAGCCCGCGTGATATACCGCGGTTTTTATACCGTTTCTGCTTAGCATTGCTCCTACGCTTTCGACATTCTTTCTTGTCGAGCAATAAACTATCGCGCCCGAAACGCTTTTTATGACAGAGAGAAGCTCCGCGTCCTTCGATTCGGGCGTTCTTACCTCGTAAAACAAATTCGGACGGTCAAAGCCTGTGGTTATCGAAAACGGACTTTTAAGCTCTAAAAGGCGCTCTATATCGCTCTTAACGGTATCGGTCGCTGTTGCGGTAAACGCCGCAACGGTCGGGCGGTTTTTAAGCGAACGGATAAAATATGAGATCTTAAGGTATGACGGACGGAAATCCTGTCCCCAATGAGAAACACAGTGCGCCTCGTCTACCGCGACAAGCGGTATCTCAAGGCACTCGCACAGCCTGAGAAAGCTTTCCGTTTCCAATCTTTCGGGAGCAACGTAGATTATCTTAAGCTCTCCCGCCGCGGCTCTGCGGCAGATATCAAAATACTCTGAGCTTTCGAGCGAGCTGTTTATGTACGCGGCGCTTATGCCGTTTTCGATAAGATCGCCTACCTGCCACTGCATAAGCGAGATAAGCGGCGAAATCACAATCGACGTTCCGCTCATCATAAGCGCGGGCACCTGATAGCACAGTGATTTTCCCGCGCCCGTGGGCATTACGCAAAGACAGTCTCTGCCGCCGAGTATATTATCGACAATTTCCTCCTGCCCCTCGCGGAAAGCGCTGTGACCGAAGAATTTTCGCAAAGCCTCGTATTTGTCCATGGTTCACCTAAAACAACAATTATGAAAGCATACTAAAAGTCTTTGAAAGGGAGTCTGAGGGAAAACTTTCTTCAGAAAGTTTTCCCTCA
>JAFLUF010000027.1 GCA_022508925.1 Oscillospiraceae bacterium
GCTTATCAAGTTCCAGGTATTCGCAAACGACAAGTCCGTGCTTGAAAAGCTCGGCGCGATAAAACGCAAAAACAAGGAGATCTTCGCTGAGTATGTTGAAAAAACTACGGGCGAAAAGCTTAACCTTGACAGCATTTTTGACGTTCAGGTAAAGCGTCTGCATGAGTATAAGCGCCAGCAGCTCAACGCAATGAACATCATCGCTGACTACAACTTCTTAAAGCAGAATCCCGACGCTCCCTTTGTTCCGAAAACATATATCTTCGCTTCAAAGGCGGCTCCCGGTTATTATATCGCAAAGCAGATAATAAAGATGATTTGGTGTATCGGCGAGGAGATAAAGCACGACCCGATCATCAGAGAAAAGCTTCAGGTAATTTTCCTCGAGGATTACAGAGTAACGCTTTCCGAGATACTGATGCCCGCCGCGGAGGTCTCCGAGCAGATATCTCTTGCGGGAACGGAGGCTTCGGGTACGGGAAACATGAAGCTTATGCTTAACGGCGCGCTGACTCTCGGAACCTACGACGGAGCAAACGTTGAAATTCATGAAGCGGTAGGAACCGACAACATCTTTATCTTCGGCATGAGAACTCACGAGGTAAACGAAATGCGTATGCGCGGATATAATCCTCAGGGTTATATCGACAGCAATACCACCATTAAAAACGTTATCGACAGAATGTACAACGGCATAAACGGCGCGAAGTTTGACGAGGTCGCAAACTCTATCAGAACCAAAGACTTCTATATGGCTCTCGCGGATTTCGACAGCTACCGCGGAACTCAGGCATATATAAGCGAAGTTTACAAAAACGCAGACGAGTGGAACAAAAAGTCGCTGTTTAACATCGCGGGCGCCGGAAGATTTTCCGCAGACCGCGCCGTACAGGATTATGCGCGCGACATCTGGAATCTCAAGTAATTTTTATCAGCCTGATATCAATTCTCCCCCTGCAACAAGGGGGAGAATAACTATAAGGAGAAAAATCTATGAAATTAGCGGAAGCTCTTAATCTGAGGGCTGATATTGCGAAAAGAATCGCGCAGCTCGGCTCGCGGCTTCAGAACAACGCTCTCGTGCAGGAGGGCGAAAAGCCCGCGGAAGATCCCGACAAGCTTTTGACTGAGCTTAACGAGCTGTCGATACAGCAGGAGGAGCTTATCGGGAAAATCAACCTCACAAACGCCAGAACCGTATCCGAGGGCAAAACGCTTACGGAAATGATCGCGCATAAGGATTGCATCCGTGATAAAATAAACGTTATGAGAAACTTTCTTGACGCGGCCTCGAGAACTCTTCCGCGCGGACTTCGCTCGGAAATAAAAATTCTGAGCACGGTAAATGTAGCTAAACTCAGGACACAGGTAGACGCGCTCGAAAAGGAATTCCGCGAAACGGACGTTAAGATACAGGCGCTTAACTGGAGCACCGAGTTGGTTTAAAAAATTTTGAGTGCGATAACGGGCGAGCGCCAGACCCCATGCGGACAGGGGTAATGTCCGCTCTGATGGTTGCGCGCGGAGCAGCGCGGGGGTTCGAATCCTCGTTTATTGTTTTGCTCATAAAGTTACAAGCGCACATTTATTGTTAGTTTTACTGCCGCGGCGCTGACGTTATCGCAGGGCGGGTAAGGGGAATTAAAAGCCTGTTTATATCAAACAGGCTCTGAGAAAACATTTTTAGGAGAACAGCTATGAGTATGCCGATATTTGACTGCTTTGACACAAGCTATAAGCACCCGTTTGGCGCTGTCAGACGCGGTCAGCCGTCTATGTTCAACATCAGACTGCCGAAAACCTATCAGGTTTCGGGACTTACGCTTGTTATGTTCCGTCCTGGCTATAAGGAGCGTTTTGAAACACTTGAATTACAGGACGAAAGCGGCGAAGACAACATTTATTCCGTCGTTTATACTCCTAATCATGTGGGGCTTCATCACTACTATTTTACCGGTGTTATCGACGGCAGACGCCGCTACATAAAACGCACCGGCGCGAGCCTGGGAGTTTTCGAGGGCGAGGAGCTTTTCCAGCTTACTGTTTTTGACGAAAATCTGTACACTCCCGATTTTATACGAGGCGGGATAATGTATCAGATATTCCCCGACAGGTTTTACAAGAGCGGGACCGAACATGAAAATGTTCCGAGTGACCGCGTACTGCGCGACGACTGGTACGGAACTCCGTATTACCGTCCCGACGAAAAGGGAGTTGTACGAAACAACGATTTCTTCGGCGGAGACCTGCGCGGAATTATTGAAAAGCTGCCGTATATCCAATCGCTCGGAGTTACTGTAATTTACCTCAACCCTATTTTTGAAAGTCACGAAAACCACCGCTATTCGACAGCGAATTATGAAAAGATCGACCCGCTGCTCGGAACGGAAGAGGATTTTAAAGAGCTTTGCCAAAAGGCAAACGAAATGGGTATCGAAATAATCCTCGACGGCGTTTTCTCGCATACGGGCGCGGACTCGATATATTTCAACAAGTTCGGACGCTACGGCGAGCACACCGGAGCCTACCGTGACCGCAACAGTCCCTATTTCCCCTGGTACAGCTTTACGGGCTATCCCGACAAATACGAAAGCTGGTGGGGAATTACCACCCTTCCGAATGTCAATGAAAACAACGACGCTTATACAAACTACATCTGCGGAGACGACGGAATTTTGCAGAAGTGGATAAAGCTCGGCGCGAGAGGCTGGAGACTTGACGTTGCGGACGAATTGCCCGACGATTTTCTTGATAATCTCAATAAGGCTGTCAAGAAGCTCGGGGACGACAAGATAATATACGGAGAGGTCTGGGAGGACGCTTCAAACAAGGAGAGCTACGGAATTCGCAGACGTTATCTGGTCGGCGGTCAGCTTGACAGCGTTATGAACTATCCGTTTAAGGAAGCCATTCTGAATTACATCAAGTATGCAAACGCAAAAGAGTTTGTTGACTCGATAACTACTATTCTTGAGCATTATCCAAAGCCCGCGGTGGATATGCTGATGAATTTTATTTCCACTCACGACACAGAGCGCGCGCTTACGCGTCTCGGCGGAGAGGACGTCGGCTGGCACGACAAGGACTGGCAGTGTGAGCGCTATCTCACTCCCGCCGAAAGCACTTATGGGCTTTCGCTCTTGCGCTGCGCGATGGTCCTGCAGTTTTTCCTTCCGGGAATTCCCTGCATTTATTACGGCGACGAGGTCGGAATGGAGGGCTACCGCGACCCGTTTAACAGGCGGTGCTTCCCCTGGGGTGATGAGAACATCGAGCTTTTGGCTTTCACGAAAGCTCTCGCGAAGGTCCGCAAGGGCACGCGGGCATTTGAACAGGGCGCGCTCAGATTTATCGAAGTCAACGACAAGGTTTGTGTTTTCGCGCGCTTTGACCGCATAACACGCGACGGCGCGATAATCTTCCTGAACAAATCGACCCAATCCCACACGTTTAATCTGCACAACGAAAAAACCGAAATGTTCTTTGATATGAAGCTTGCGCACTGCCGTTACGCGACTGATATTTCCGACGGTACATTACAGGTCGCGCCGTTTGATTTTGCGGTGGTTTATTGTAAAGTTTGATAGTTTTTTGTAGGTAGTTATTAGTTATATAAAAATAACGCGCTCGGATAATTCCGAGCGCGTTTCCTCTTTATAACCAATAACTAACAACTAATCTCTAAAAACTATCAGAACTCCAGCGCCTCTCCGCCCGAAAGGTAAAGTATCCTGTCGCCGAGTATCTCGTCCATTGTATCAAAGCCCTTAAAGCCTGTACAGTGGCAGGCGTATACCTTTTCCGTGCCGGAAAGCTTGAGAGCGCGGGCGGTCTGGGTCACAAATTCAACGGGGCAGTTGAGGGATTTCGGGTTGCTTCCCGAAAAGTGGAATCCGCCGATAACCGCGAGGATAGGTATTCCGTTATACCGCCGCGAAATTGTTTCAAGAATATTCTCCGCGCCGCAGTGAAAGCACCCTCCCACCAAAACCAAGCCGTCCTTTTTGCGCTTTTTCGGGAAAATGACGGCAAAGCTCTCGTCCGAAAAATCAAAAGGCACAGGCTTTTTGCTGTCCTCGTCCGCGACAAAATACGAACGGTCGGGGTTTTCCGATTTTTTATCAAAATCCTCACAGCTTGCGAGATAAAATCCCTCGCAGACCTCGGAAAAATTGTTGAACGCAATGATATTATTGGCGTACTTTCTGAAAAAGCCGTTTTCCAATCCGACCGCCGATTTGAACAGTCCGCTGCGCTTGAACACACTTTTCTTCGCCGCGGCGCGAATGTATATTTCCGCCTTGGGATTAAGGCGCATTACATGGTCTATACCGCCGACGTGCGCAAAGTGATTGTGCGTGAGAATTACCGCCGAGACCTCGTTTATCGGAAGGCGCATTCGCTTTGCGTTTTCAACGGCGTTTCCCGTAAGTCCCGTGTCTATCAGATAATTTTTCCCGCCGAACTCCACGAAAAGCGAAAGTCCGTCCTCATAGTACAGCTTTTCGTTTGAAGATGTGTTTTCAATCAGACAAATAATTTTCATTCTGTTGTCCTGTCCTCATTTTATTTCGTCTTTCTCTATATACGCCTTTATTGCCGAAAAGCTTTCCGCCGATAAACAATGCTCCATTCGGCAGGCGTCCTCTTCGGCAAGCTCTTTGGGTATCCCCAGAGAGGTAAGCCATTTTGTAAACAGCAAGTGCCTTTCGTAAACGCTTTCCGCGATCTCAAGCCCCTGCTCCGTCAGCGTTATATATCCGTTTTTATCTACCTCGATACAGCCCTCGTTTCGCAGATTTTTCATCGCGACGCTTACCGACGGCTTTGTAAACTCCATTTCCGCGGCAATATCCACCGAGCGTACGTTTCCGAGGCGGTTTCGTAAAATCAGAATAGTTTCGAGATAGTTTTCCTTTGATTCCAAAATTCTGTCTTTCATATCATGATCCTTTAAAACTGATTATTGTTATTGTCAAGGTCGAGCATTCTCGCTATCACGCTGCCCTCATAAACGATAGGATATTCTCTCAGCGAAAAGACTACTCCGCTTACCGGTGCGGTAATTACCTGGACCCTTGTGCCTGTAATGGGAGTTACTATTTCTCCAATCTCGCTGCCCTTTTCAAGCCACATATTATGCTCGGCCGTCGGGATAAATATACCGCTTCCGACGGAATGAACAACATGTACCGCGCTGTCTTTCGCAACCACGGGATTTGAAATATGCTCCTCTTCCTCAGTCCATATGCCGAGGTGGTTCATAAGATTGAATATTCCGCGCAGAAGCTGGTCGCAGTAGATACGGTCAATTCTCCCGCCTACGCCCATTTCCACAGCCAATGTCGGAACTCCGCCCTCGATAAGCGCCTCAGCTAAGGAGCCGTCTCCCACCGCGCCGCTTTCGTGTATCCAGATAAGATCGGTGTTCAGCATTCTTGCGTATCGCATAAGACCGTCGCTGTTTTTCGGAGCGATCCTTACCTGCGGTATTTCTCTTATAAACAAATTGCTTGCGTGAAGGTCCACGCAGAGATCCGCGCCCATAATGTCCTCGACAACTTTTTTTCCGATGTTTTCCGAGTTTGAACCGAGATCCTCGCCTGCCGAAAAGAGCTTATTCATATCCAGACCCGACGTCGGCACGGCTCTGCTGACGCTTTCCATTCCAAGCGGATTTATCGCGGGATAGATATCTACCTTTCCCTTGAGATACTGCATATTTTCGGTTATTTCTTTTACGAGCCGATAACAGATATACTGCCCCTCAAGCTCGTCGCCGTGTATTCCTGTGACTATCGCTATCCTCTTATCGCTTTCGGGGGTTACAGCGCAAAGAGAATTTTTCCTGATGGCAAGCTCTTCGTCAACATTGAGCTTTAGCGTCATAATATTTTCAATCATAATTCCTCTTATTCGACTGATTTCAGCGATTCAACCATGCTTATCTTTTTAAGCGTTCTTGTCATAATAAGGTTTACCAAAAGCGAAAAGCCTATCGTAACCAAAAACGCCCACAAATACGAGATAGGGTGAATCTCTCTTCCGAACATGACCTCGTCGATCTCCGCTGTGGTTATTACAAACATACACAGCCACCACCCGAGCAGAAGTCCGACCGCGCCGCCCATTATCGAAAGCACGATATTCTCGCGGAAAACATAGCTTGAAACTTCCGCGTCATAAAATCCCAAGACCTTTAGTGTCGCGATCTCGCGTATTCTTTCCGTAATGTTTACGTTTGAAAGATTGTAAAGCACCACCAGCGCGAGCGCGCCCGCCGATACTATCAGAACAATAGTAACCAGATCCATCATCGAGAGAGTTTCTTTTATCTCGTTAAGAGAGGTGGCGTTCATCATAACTGCCAATACGTTTTTATTTTTCAGCATTATCTCGCTGAATTCTGCGATCGCTTCGGTATCCTCTCCCGTAATTCCGTTGTCGAAATAAACGATATTATATTTCGGAGCGTTTTTGAAAACCTCCTCATACAGCGATTCGTTCATATAAAGATAATGGCTGGTATACTGCTCGGTTATTCCCGAGATTTTTACCTTTTCGGTTTTTCCGTCACCTATCGAAAGCTCTATTTCATCTCCGACTTCCGCCCCGAGAAGCGTCGCCGCCTTTTCCGAAATGACCGCGCCGTCCTTTATATAGACCTTCTCTTTTGAAACGCGCTCGTGAATATCCACAAAGCTTTCAAAGATATCCGTGTTTTCTACCGCCGTTACATAGCACTGTACGGATTTACCGTCGAATTTTGTCTCATATTGCTTTATAAGCGCTCTTGTATAACTTGTATCGGAATTATATCCGAGTATATCGCCGTAAATGCTATCAAGCTCCTCCTGGTCGGCGTCCTCGTCGTACGCTAAATATCCGCTGTACTGATAGATGTTCTTATACTGCAGATCGACAATATCCGAAATGGAGTCCTTAAGTCCGAAGCCCGTAAGAGAAAGCGCTGTACAACCCGCAATTCCCACAACAGTCATAAACATTCTTCTCTTATAGCGGAATAGGTTTCTTCCGCTTATTTTTGCGAAGAAATTAAGGCGGTTCCAGATAAAGGTTATCCTTTCGAGCAAAATGCGCTTTCCTGCCTTGGGCGCTTTGGGTCTCATAAGCGACGCGGGAGTTTCCTCGAGAGCCTTTCGGCAGCTAAAGTAAACCGTGACCGCTATCGCGAGAGTCATCGCGCCGACCGACAGTATAATGTTGTCGGGAGTGAACAAAAACGTAAAGTCTTTTATGTTGTACATCATCGCGTAGGCGTACATAATTACCCACGGAAACAGCACGCATCCGATAAACGCGCCTATAACTCCTCCGACAAACGCTCCCGAAACGGCATAGAGCATATAGTGACGGACGATAGCGCCGTTTGAATAGCCAAGCGCCTTGAGCGTTCCTATTTGTGTGCGCTGCTCTTCGACCATTCTTGACATTGTCGTAAGGCAAACAAGTCCCGCGACCAGCAGGAAGAATATCGGAAAAATATTTGATATCTTGTTTATTCTTTCCGCGTTTGACTCATACTCGGCATAACCCACATTGTCCTCGCGCGTGAAAATATACCATTCGGCTTCTCCGGCGTCCTCTATTTTCTGTTTCGCGTCGGCAATTTCCTTTTCCGCGTCGGCAATTTTCTCGTTAAATTCGCGTACTCCGTCTTCGTATTCCTTCAGACCGTCTTCATACTTCTTTTTCGCGTCTTCAAGCTCTTTTACGCCGTCTTCATAATCTATTATGCCCTGCTCAAACTCGGCTTTTTTCTCGACAAATTCCTCATAACCCTCGTTGTATTGCCTTTCTGCGTCGGCGATTTTTTCCTCGTTTTCTTTGAGTTCATTCAGTCCGTCATAGTATTCGTCAAAGCCGTCGTATACCTGCGACTGCGCGTCGGAAAGCAACCCCTCGCCGTCAGCCAGAGTCTTCTCGTTTTCTCTGAGCTGCGCCTCTCCCGCGTCAAGCAGCGCCTTGTTTTCCGCCAGATATGCTTTTGCCGCTTCAAGCGCCGCCTTATCCTCAGCAGAAACAGGAAAGCCCATCTGCTCGGCAAAAATAAGCTGCTGTTCCTGCTCGTTAAGCTGTTCTACCGCGGCGTTATATTGAGCGAGCTGTGCGTCAAATTCCGCCTTTGCCGCATTAAGCTGTGCCCAACCATACTCAAGCTGTTTATATTGACGGTCAATCTCATCTTGCGCGGCGTAAAGCTCTTTTTTCGCGGACTCAAGGATCCTTTTCGCGTCCTCGATCTGCGCTTTTCCGTCGTTTATCTCCTCAAGAGCGTCAGCCAGTTTCTTTTCCGCGTCGGCTATCTCTATTTTACCGTCCTCTATTTTCTGTTTCGCGTCAGCAAGCTCTGTTTCTCCGTCTTCTATCTGCTGTTTTGCGTCCTCAAGCTCGGCTTTTGCGTCGTCAAGCTCCTTCTGCCCGTCGATTTTCGCTTCTTCAAGTTCTTTTTCGCCGTCAAGAAGCTCCTGCCTCGGCTCGCTTAAAACCTCTTCGGTTCTGATCACACTGCGTTCTGTGCCAAGCTCCTCCAATATATCCGAAAGCCTATCTCTAAGCTCCTTGTATTCGTCCGAGTAGCTTTTCGCGTTTTTCAGTTTTTCGGATCTTAAATATATCTCCGTGTAGACCTCCTGAGTAAAATCCGCCCCGTCTACTATCATAAACGCGTCTATCGAGCCGTCGCCGATATTTGTGCTTCCTCTTTGCGTAACGGAAATAAACATCGGCGTATTGTATATTCCCACCACGGTATATTCGGTTTTAGAAAGCGGAAACTCCTCCGCGTCCGTCAGATCTTCAAGCGTTATTTTCTCTCCGATAACCGCAAATCCGCCTTTCAGGAGATTGCCGCTTATTATGCATTCGCCTTCGTTCTGAATGTTCCGTCCCGATACTATCTCTATTGTATTTATGTTATCACTGTGCGCCGAGTAAACTCGCGTAAGATACTCCTGGTCGCCGCTGTGCATTGATAAGTCCGTATATTTTGACGAGAAGACCCCGTCTATTCCCTCAACCTCCAAAAGCGCCTTTTCGTCATTTTCCGTAAGACCAAAGGTCGAAAGCACTCTGAGGTCAAAGAGGTTATTCCGGTCGTAATAATTATCCGCGGATATCTTCATATCATCGCACGCCGCCCTTACGCCGCTGAAGAAACCGACGCCTATCGCGCAGATCAGCAGAATGGACAGAAAGCGATTTTTGGTTTTGGATATCTCACGAAATGTATTTTTATTGAAAGCCTTCAAAATATCACCTGTAATATGTACGCTAAAAAGTTAATGCCTAAAACTAAATCTGAATTACCACTCTATTTCTTCTACGGGTGTAGGATCTTTATTTATCTGAATATCGTCGACCTTGCTGTTTTTTATCTTTATGACTCTGTCCGCCATGGGAGTTATCGCGGTGTTGTGCGTGACTAAAATTACCGTCATTCCGTCGTTTCGGCAGGTATCCTGAAGGAGCTTTAGTATCATCTTTCCCGTGTTGTAATCCAGCGCGCCCGTCGGCTCATCGCACAACAGCAGCTTGGGCTTTTTCGCAAGCGCCCTCGCAATTGAGACACGCTGTTGTTCTCCGCCCGAAAGCTGAGCCGGAAAATTGTTTATTCGCTCTGAAAGTCCAACCTTTGCCAATATTTCCTCCGCGGGGATATATTCTTTTTTAGTCTGCCCCGCTATCTCCACATTTTCCTTTGCTGTAAGATTCGGCAGCAAATTGTAAAACTGGAATATAAATCCGATATCAAATCTTCGGTAAAGCGTAAGCTGTTTTCGGTTGTAGCTGCTTATTCTCGCTCCGTCTACGGAAATTATGCCCTCGTCGCAGGTGTCCATTCCGCCGAGCATATTCAAGACTGTTGTCTTTCCCGAACCCGACGGCCCGACTATGACCGCCAGCTCACCCTTTTCAATATCAAAGGTCATGCCGTCAGAAGCGTTTATCGTGACCTCTCCGACATGATACCTTTTATAAACGTCCTTTAACGTAACTAATGCCATAAAGCCCTCCATTGTAAGGGAGTAGTCCAAAGCTCGGAGCTTCAGAAGAAGCCCCGAACCGACACATATTAAAATTATACCGTAATTTTATCCTTGCCGCCCATATACGGTCTTAATATCTCGGGGATATTTACCGAGCCGTCGGCGTTGAGATTGTTCTCAAGAAACGCTATGAGCATTCTCGGAGGAGCTACGCAGGTATTATTGAGAGTATGCGCGAAATAATTTCCGTCCTTGCCCTTTACGCGTATTTTAAGTCTGCGCGCCTGCGCGTCGCCGAGGTTAGAGCACGAGCCTACCTCAAAATACTTCTTCTGTCTGGGCGACCAAGCCTCAACGTCATAGCTCTTTACCTTGAGGTCAGCCAGATCTCCCGAACAGCACTCGATAGTTCTTACCGGAACATCGAGCGAACGGAACAGATCTACCGTGTTCTGCCAGAGCTTGTCAAACCACATGGGGGAATCCTCGGGCTTGCAGACAACTATCATTTCCTGCTTTTCAAACTGGTGAATGCGGTAAACTCCGCGCTCCTCTATTCCGTGTGCGCCCTTCTCTTTTCTGAAGCAAGGAGAATAGCTCGTCATAGCATACGGAAGCTTATCCTCTTCGAGAATCGAGTCGATAAACTTTCCTATCATCGAGTGCTCGGAGGTTCCTATAAGGTACAGGTCCTCTCCCTCTATCTTGTACATCATCGCGTCCATTTCCGCAAAGCTCATAACTCCCGTTACAACGTTGCTTCTTATCATATACGGCGGAATGCAGTAGGTAAAGCCCCTGTCTATCATAAAGTCTCTCGCGTAGGAAAGCACCGCCGAATGAAGCCTCGCGATATCGCCCATAAGGTAATAAAAGCCGTTTCCCGCAACCTTTCTCGCCGAGTCGAGGTCAATTCCGTTCAGCTTTTCCATGATCTCGCTGTGATAAGGAATTTCAAAATCCGGCACGACAGGCTCGCCGTATTTTGTTATCTCAACATTCTCGCTGTCGTCCTTGCCGATAGGAACGGAGGGGTCGATGATGTTCGGAATGGTCATCATTATTTTGTTTATTCTCTCGGAAAGTTCGGCCTGCTTTTCCTCGAGCTGCTTCTGTTCCTCAGCAAACTCAGCCACCTTTGCCTTTGCCTTTTCCGCCTCGTCCTTCATGCCCTTGGACATAAATCCGCCTATCTCCTTGGAAATGCGGTTTCTGTCCGCGCGGAGCTGTTCCATTTTCTGAATGGTCCTGCGGTTTTCAACGTCAAGCTCTATTACCTCGTCTACAAGAGGGAGCTTGTCGTCCTGAAACTTCTTTTTTATGTTTTCACGAACCACATCGGGATTATCTCTGATAAGTTTAATGTCTATCATTTTAATTTTCCTCCATAAAAAATCTTTCTACAATATTCCTCAAAAATTCCTCATCGGAAAATTCGATCTGCAAGATGTTTGATCTCTTTCCCTCGTTTATTCTCACCTTTGTTTCGAGAATATCCGAAAGACTTGCTTCTATTTCAGTATAATAATTTGCCTTTTGCTTTATCCGCTTTTTCTTCTTTTCCTCCGCTTTGGCGTTTTCAAAGCTTTTTACATAATCTTCAAGCTCTCTTACCGACATATTGTCCTTTGCCGCAAGCTTTGCCGCCTGGATTATATTACCCTCGTCCTTAAAGCTTTTAAGCACCTTGCAGTGTCCCGACGAAATTTTCCCGTCCGCAAGCAGTTTTTTCACTTCGTCAGGAAGAGTTAAAAGTCCGAGGCTGTTCGCTATTGAAGAGCGCGCTTTTCCGAGCGCTTTTGAAAGCTGTTCCTGCGTCATGGAGTATTCGTCAAGAAGCTCTTTATATCCCAGCGCCTCTTCAACGGGATTGAGATTTTCACGCTGTAAGTTTTCAATAAGCGCTATCTGCGCCGCCTGCTCCTCGCTGAGGTCGTCGCGGACAAGCACGGGAACCTCCGAAAGCCCCGCCATTTTCGCGGCTCTCCAGCGTCTTTCGCCGGCTATTATCTTATAGCTTCCGACTGAAGTTGACTTTACAAGAATGGGCTGTAAAATTCCGTGTTCTTTTATAGAATCGGCGAGCTGTTTTAAGCTTTCGTTGTCGAATGTCTTTCGCGGCTGAGATTTATTCGGCTCTATCTCGCTTATTCTTAATGTAACGGTGCTTTCGTCGCCGCCGATGTCGTTGTCAAAAAGCAGATCGTTAAAGCTGCTGTCTGTTTTTCTTCCCATTAAACCTTCTCCTTTACACGTTCACGGCATTTTGAGAGAATTTCCTTGGATAATCTCATATACGCGTCCGCGCCCTTTGACAGTTTGTCGAAATAAATTATCGGCTCTCCGTGGCTCTGCGCCTCGGAAATTCTGACGTTGCGCGGGATCTCCGCATGGAATATCATATTTTTATTAAAGCTCTTTTTTATCTCATTCTTTATTTCAACGCTCGATATCAGTCTCTTGTCGAGCATTGTAAATACTATTCCCATTATGCTTATATTCGGGTTTGATTTAAGTCTTACCTTTTTTATCGTAACCATAAGCTGCGCCAGTCCCTCAAGCGAAAAATGCTCGCAGGTCATCGGAACAATTATCGTATCGCACGCCGCCAGCACATTCACCGCCAGAATTCCAAGCGACGGCAGACTGTCAATAAGCACGATATCGTATTTATCCTTTATCTGAAGCACGACCTTTCTGAGCTGAAGGTTTTTCTGCTCCATTTGTGTAAGAAGCGGCTCGGCGTTGCAGAGCTTGCTTGTCGACGGCATGATCGAAACGTTTTTAAACTTAGTTTCTATTATTGCCTTTTCGGGTCTTACCTCTCCCGTAATAACATCATATACCGTATGTTCAAGTGATTTTTTCTCCACTCCGAAGCCCGTCGTCGAGTTTCCCTGCGGGTCAAAATCTATCAGCAGAACTTTTTTCCCAAGCGCGCCAAGCCCCGCGGCAATATTTACCGAGGTCGTTGTTTTTCCGACTCCGCCCTTCTGGTTGACTACTCCGATTACAATTCCCAAAGTCTTTCCTCTTTTCACAATATTTTCAGGTAATAAGATTACGTATCTAAGTATATCATACTTTTCGTCAAAAATAAAGTGCTTTTTTCAATTTTCGTAATTTTATATATATATTCGTTTGGGCGTCGGAATTATTTGTATATTTTTAATTGTTCCGATTGTTCCACGTAGAACAATTTTCCGCGCTAAAAACAAAATGTTCCACGTGGAACATTTTCCGCGCGGAACATTTTATTCTTGTTTATATGTTAACAGGAAATCTTAATGTATATTCATAATAACCCTCGGACTTTTGCTCGGACAGTTCGCATGGGACATTGTCGTCTTTAATGCGTTTGATAAGAGCGTTGAGTGAGTTTAAGTACAGCCTCGCGGGAGTTGAATAAACGATGCTCGCGCGCTTTTTCTTCCGTCTTTGCGGGGTTCCCGAAAGGATATGCGTCACCAGCTCCTCCGTCTGCTCGATATTAAGTCTCTTTGATACGACTGTTTCAATAGCGCCCGACCGTGTAAGGTCATCGTCAATTCTCACCAGTGCCCTTGCCTGTCGTTCGGAAAGTCCGCCTGTCAAAAGCAAGCGCCTTTCCCCCTCGGTAAACCTCAGCAATCGGAGCTTGTTTGCGATCGTCGACTGTGCCTTTCCGAGCCGGGCCGCCGCCTGCTCCTGAGTCAATCCGTATACATTTAAAAGACGTTCGATCGCCGCGGCTTCCTCAAAATAGCTTAAGTCCTTTCGCTGAATGTTTTCGATCAGCGCAAGAACAGCCGATTTTTCCTCGTCTACATTTTTTACAATACACGGTACTTCTCTCATTCCCGCGAGTTTTGCCGCGCGAAAACGGCGTTCTCCGCTTATTATTTCGTAGATAGCTCCCCGCCGCCTTACAATTATCGGTTGCAATATCCCGTTTTCCCTTATGCTGTCGGAAAGAGACTTCAAAGCGCCGTCGTCAAATTCCGTTCGCGGCTGAGATTTATTCGGGATTATCATTCCGACCTCCACCATGATAACCTGACCCGCTACTTTTTCCTTTTGTTTAAACAGTCCGCTCATAAACATTCCTCCTTTGTTGATTAAATTCTATCACAAAGGGGAAATTATTTCCACAGGAAAATATCGCAAAAGCCTGCATTTCCCGACAAAAAAAGCCGTTTTACAACGGCTTTTTCTTGATATTCGCGGAGCTTCGGGGATATTTTGTCGGCGTCTGCCGAACTTTTTTTATAATAATCAGTCTTCGCGAGTCTCCGTTCGGAAGATTGTAATCAACCGAATTATCAAACTCCGCACCAAGCTCTTTCAAGGCATTCTCAGCAGTCTTCGGTTCTTCATTTACCGATTTCAGCGCCGCGAAAAAACCTCCGACCTTAACAAACGGAACGCAGTATTCCGAAAGCGTCGGCAAAGCCGCGACCGCTCTCGCGCAGGCAAAATCAAACTCCTCGCGGCGGATTCGTCCAAGCTCCTCGCCCCGCGCGTGAATTATCTCAGCTTTTATTCCAAGCAGTTCGCACGCCTTGCGCAAATAAACGCACCGCTTTTCAAGACTGTCAACAAGCGTTCCCATTAAATCATCGCGACAGATAAGCAGCGGCAGCGACGGAAAACCCGCGCCCGTACCAACGTCGACAAAGCGCGCGCCTTTCGAGATATCAAGCATTGTAAAAGGAAGTACGCTGTCGATAAAATGCTTTTCCACAACTTCGCCAAATTCGGTTATCGCTGTAAGATTTACGTTTTTGTTGTATTCGACCATAAAGTCGCACAGCGTGACAAGCTTTTCCGCTTTATCCTTCGTCAGCTCAATGTTCGCTCTTCCGAACTGTTCTATAATATAATCAGCCTTGTTCACCCTGATTTCCTTTCCCCGCAAGCCAGATAAGCAAAACCGAAACGTCCGCGGGATTTACGCCCGAAATTCTGCCCGCCTGTCCTATATTCAGCGGCTTATGCTTATTAAGCTTTTCCTGAGCCTCAAGCCTCAGACCTTTTATCGTCCTGTAATCAATATCGGTCGGGAGCAGTTTCTTTTCAAGCTTACGCATTTTCTCGATCTGCTCCTGCTGAATTTTGATATATCCCGAATATTTAAGCTCTGTTTCGAGCCTGTTTACAAGCGAAACACTCAGCTTCGGACGTCCGGCGTCAAACTCCGCGAAGTCCGCGTATAAAAGCTGGGGACGCTTTAAAAGCTCAAACAGTCGAACCCCCGCGGTTATCGGCGAAGTTCCTTTTTCAACAAGCATCTTGTTTACTTCGTCGGTCGGGTGGATCGTCACTTTCTTTATCCGCGCAAGCTCATTTTCAAGAGCTTTACAGCTTTCAAGAAAGCGCTCGTATCTTTCGTCCGACACAAGCCCTACCTCGTGACCGATAGGAAGCAGTCTCTCGGGAGCGTTGTCCTGCCGCAAGATCAGACGGAACTCGCTCCTCGATGTCATCATTCTGTAAGGCTCCGAACAGCCCTTTGTCACCAGATCGTCGATAAGCGTTCCGATATAGCTCGACGCCCTGTCAAGGATAAGCGGATGCTTGTTGTTTAGTTTAAGCGCCGCGTTTATTCCCGCGACAAGCCCCTGCGCGGCGGCTTCTTCATATCCCGAGGTGCAGTTAAACTGCCCCGCGCCGTAAAGTCCGCTTATGTTCTTAAACTCAAGCGTGGCGTTCAGCTCCAGCGGGTCGCAGCAGTCGTATTCGATAGCGTAAGCCGGGCGCATTATCTCGACATTTTCAAGACCCTTTATCGTTCTCAGAAACTTAAGCTGAACGTCCTCGGGGAGCGAGCTTGACATTCCCTGCAAATAGCATTCGTCCGTATCAAGACCCATAGGCTCCACGAAAAGCTGATGACGTTCCTTATCTTTAAAGCGAACAATCTTATCCTCTATACTCGGACAATATCTCGGACCTATCCCTTCGATTGCCCCGGAATACAGCGGCGAACGGTCGAGGTTTTCAAGTATCACGCGGTGAGTTTCGGCATTGGTGTAAGTAACATAGCAGTCCGCCTTGTTGGTCATTTCGGCGGTATTGTCAAACGCAAACGGCATTATCTCCTCATCGCCGCTCTGCTTTTCCATGACTGAAAAATCCACCGAACGCCTGTGAACACGCGCGGGGGTTCCCGTCTTAAACCGCCGCATTGATATCCCGAGATTTTTCAGACACTCCGTAAGCTCGGTCGACGGGAGAACATTGTCGGGACCCGACGCGTAATTCAGCTCTCCGATGTGTATTTTTCCGTTGAGGTAAGTGCCTGTTGTGATTATCGCCGCCTTGCAGGGATAGACCGCGCCAAGCTTTGTACGAACGGCGGTCACTTTGCCGTCTTCAACATCGACCGCCGTAACCTCGCCTTGTTTTATAAACAAATTCTCGGTCTGCTCGAGAACAGATTTCATATAACCGTGATATTTCACTCTATCGCTCTGGACTCTCAGACTGTGAACAGCGGGACCCTTACCCTTGTTCAATATCCTCGACTGGATAAAGGTAGCGTCCGCCGCCCTTCCCATTTCTCCGCCGAGCGCGTCTATCTCGCAGACTATCTGCCCCTTTGCCGAGCCGCCGATGCACGGATTGCACGGCATATTCGCTATGCAGTCGAGCGACAGGGTAAAAACCGCGGTTTTCATACCAAGTCTTGCCGTCGCCAGCGCCGCCTCAACGCCCGCGTGACCCGCGCCGATAACGCAGACGTCGTATTCTTCAAGAGTGTACATAACAATCCCCTCTTATTAAACTCTTTTTATCGGAATTCTTATCACCGTTTTCAGCTTTTCGGGAGCTGTTCTTCTCGGGTCCGAAAGATAAATTTCGTGGTGAAGACGAACATCGTTCATATCTACGGCATATCCCTCTTTATCAAGGAACTCCTCCATAAGTGCGATAGTCCTCGGCTCATTATCATAAGAACCGACGTGCATACACTGAACGCAAAGCCCCTCGTCCACAGTCAGAAATTCGACCTTTGAAAAATCGGTTTTCTTTTTCTTTTCTGCCTCTGAAACTGCCCAATCAAATTCATTTTTTGTAACAAAATCCGGAAGTCTTATTACCGAAATAAACTCAAATTTATCCTTTTGAGAAAAGTCTATCCCGTTACAGCCCTCCTGCTTCCAGAATCCCTCAAGCGGCGGAACAACAAAATCAAAATAACCGTCTATTTTGTGATTGCCCATTTTGCTCATTTTTATTGTAAATGCAATCCCGTAAAGCAGCCCTATCGACGTCTTATATTCGCTGTCCTCCGCATTCGGATCGCCCTTTCCCCGAACGGCGATATAGTTCATTTCCGGCACATCTATAATTGCGGGCTTGTTTTTCGGAAGATAAAACTCCTTATATTCCTTTTTAAAATCAAAAGCCATTTTAAACCTCACTTTTAAAAAATGTTCCACATGGAACAATTGCAAAAACTTATAGCTTAAACAAAAACTTTCAGGCTGTTGAGAAAGCCCCAGATGCTAGGAAGCGACTCTGCGGCTAGGCTTTGTGCCTGCCGCAGAGCCGCTGACAACGCAGATGGGGCTTTATCGACAGCCTAATTTTCCCGAACATATTGTTCGGGAAAATCAATATTTATTCCTCCGAGCTTTCCTCTTCGGAATTTTCCTCATCATCGGGCACAGGCTCGTCAGGCTCGACAACCTCCGCCGCGTCTTCCGCGAGAGAAGCCGCTACCTCTTCGTCGGTCGACTTCTCGACTTCCTCAGTCTGCTCGTCCTCATCATGAGCCGTGCGCGTAAACGTTACAAGCCTGTCGTTTTCTCCGAGGCGCATAACGTGTACGCCCGAGGCAGTCCTGCCCATTACACGAAGATCGTTCGCGCGTATTCTTATGATAACTCCCTCCGCGCTTATGAGAATTACATCGTCGTCCGGACCGAGAGTACGAATTCCGATAACATGACCCTTTTCGTCGCTTACGGGATAGTTTTTAAGTCCGAGACCGCCGCGGTTTTGCAAACGGTAGCTCGATACCGCGCAGCGTCTGCCCATTCCTCTGTCGGTCACGGTAAGGATAGTCGCGCTTTCGTCGAATATCTTTGTCGCTCCAACAACATAGTCGTCCCCGCGGAAACGTATCGCTCTTACTCCGCGCGCTATTCTTCCCATAGAGCGGACGTTGTTCTCGTCAAAGCGTATCGCCGCGCCGTTGTGTGTGGCGACGATAGCCGTGCAGTCGCCTTCGGTAAGGAAGCCCGCCGCTATTTCATCGTTGTCGTTAAGAGTAATAGCCCTCAGTCCGCCCTTGCGGATATTTTTAAATTCCGAAAGCCTTGTACGCTTTACAAGTCCGTTTTTAGTTATACATACAAAGTATTTGTTTTCCGCGAAGTCCTTTGTCGTCATCATCGCGGCAACTTTTTCTTCCTCCGAAAGCTGGAGAAGATTTACGATGTTCATTCCGCGCGACTGCTTGCTTCCCTCGGGAATTTCATAGCATTTAAGACGGAACATATTTCCCTTGTTTGTGATAAACAGAATGTTTTCGTGCGTTGAGGATATAAACATACTGTCCACAAAATCCTCTTCGCGCTGCTTCATTCCCGAAACGCCGCGTCCGCCGCGCTTCTGGATATTGTAGACCTCTACGGGCTGGCGCTTTATATAACCCATATTCGTAAAGGTAACAACGTCGTCCTCCTCGGGAATAAGATCCTCGATATCGACCTCTCCGCTGACAGGCTCGATAGCCGTGCGGCGCTCGTCGGAATATTTCTTTTTAATTTCCGCAAGCTCCTCGCCGACAAGATGCAGCATTTTTCCGCTGTCCGAAAGCAGTTCCTCAAGACTTCTGACAGTCTCGCGCTTTTGCACAAGCTCGTCCTCTACCTTGCTCTTTTCCATTCCCGTAAGAGAACCCAAGGTCATTTTTACGATAGCGTCCGCCTGTACCTCGGAAAGAGAATACGTCTGCTCGCTGAAAAGCCCCGTTTGTGAAACGTCAACATTCTTAAAGCGCTCAATAAGACGCTCCTTACCCTCCTGAATCGTCTTAGAACTTCTCAGAATAGCGATGACCTCGTCGATAAAGTCGATAGCCAACATCAATCCTTCAAGGATATGCGCACGCTCTTTCGCCTTATCGAGGTCATACTTTGTTCTTCTTGTAACAACGTCAACCTGGTGGTTGAGATAATGCTCAAGCATTTCCTTAAGCGTAAGAGTTTTAGGCTCGCCGTTTACGAGAGCGATCATTATTACGCCGACAGTATCCTGAAGCTGAGTATAAGTATACAGCTTATTAAGCACGACATTCGCGTTTGCGTCACGCTTAAGCTCTATTACAATTCTCATTCCGTCGCGGTCTGACTCATCGCGGACCGCCGAGATCCCGTCAATTCTCTTGTCGCGCATAAGCTCGCCTATATTCGCAAGCATACGCGCCTTGTTTACCATATACGGTATCTCGTCAATAATGATACGGGTATGAGAAGCCTCTTCGACAATATTCGCCCTTCCGCGGAGAATTATCTTTCCGCGTCCGGTATAATACGCCGAGCGAATGCCGCTGTAGCCCATGATTATTCCGCCCGTCGGAAAATCGGGACCCTTTATGCAAGACATCAGCTCCTCGATAGAGACTTCGGGGTTTTCTATCATAAGCTGTATCGCGTCTACGACCTCGCCTAAATTGTGCGGAGGAATGTTTGTAGCCATTCCCACGGCAATTCCGTTTGAGCCGTTGCAAAGCAGATTGGGAAATCGCGACGGAAGAACGACCGGCTCTACAAGCTTATCGTCGTAGTTTGTCTGAAAATCAACGACTCTTTTGTTGATGTCCGACACCATTTCGTTTGAAAGCTTCGACAAACGAGCCTCCGTATAACGGTAAGCTGCGGGCGGGTCGCCGTCTATCGAACCGAAGTTTCCGTGACCGTCTATAAGCGGATAGCGCATGGAAAACTTCTGCGCGAGACGCACCAGCGCGTCATACACGGAAGCGTCTCCGTGTGGGTGATATTTACCCAGAACCTCTCCGACAGTATACGCGCACTTTCTGAAGGGCTTGTCCGATGTGTTTCCCGCGTCATTCATCGTGTAAATAATTCTGCGGTGAACGGGCTTAAAGCCGTCGCGCACATCCGGCAGCGCTCTCGAAGTTATTACCGCCATTGAATACTCGATAAACGAGTATTTCATCGTTTCTTCAAGGTCGATATTCTGAAGCTTTTCAAGGCTAAAATCTACTTCCATTTATCCTCCAAATCAAAAATCCTTTTCCGTCATCTTAGTCAGATGATCTCTGACCGTATTCTGTACATCCTCCGAAAGACAGCGCTTCGGAAAACAATATATCTGCTGTCTGTTGTATACGAGATAAAACGAGATATTGTCCTCGATAAAATCAAGCAGATCGTCTTTAAACTTAAAGACCGATTTTATCGGAGTCGGCTCTTTAAGTTCAATTTCCTCGTCCGCTTTTTCTTCGGCATTATTTTCAGCAATATCCCCGGACTTTTCTTCCGGTATTTCCTTTGGCTTGATTATTGTTTCTATCTCGAGCTTATTTTTATAGATCGTACAGTGATAATCCTCGGGATTCATTTTACTCAGCGTTTTTATAATGCTTTTTCTTACCCTGTATTTTGACGTAAGATGATAAATAAGTCCGAACAAACAGCACGCCACGGCGATATAAAGAATTACGTTCGTCGGGTTAAACACTGTCGCGACTATCCCTCCCGCCATTATCAGAAGATAAGCAACGGTAAACATAGTTCCGCGTTTAGAGGAAAAATTCTTCTGAAACATTTTCATAGCCGCGTCTGTTTCTTCAAGCGAGTTATCGTAAGTGAAGCTTGCTATCGGCTCGTTTTTAGCCTTTTTTTCAAGCTCTTCTTTTTTTAAATCGGGTAATAGACCGTTAATAGTTAATCACCTCAAATATTAAACATCTAAGTTCTCAGCTAATTTAGCGTTCTGCTCTATAAATCTGCGGCGCGGCTCTACCTTGTCGCCCATTAATATCGTCATTATCTCGTCAGCCTTTGCCGCGTCCTCTACTGATACTCTGAGCATAGTGCGCGTCTCGGGGTTCATCGTCGTTTCCCAGAGCTGAGAGGGATCCATCTCACCGAGACCTTTGTACCGCTGAACATCTATCTTGCTGTTTTCTCCTCCGCCAAGCTCGGAGATATAAGCGTCGCGCTCTTCGTCGGAAAACGCGTATCTTACCTGCTTTCCCTTTGATATCTTAAACAAAGGCGGCTGAGCGATATAAACGTGCCCGTTTTCCAAAAGCGGCCGCATAAATCTGAAGAAAAACGTCAGCATAAGAGTTCTGATATGCAGTCCGTCTACGTCGGCATCTGCCATTATAATAACTCTTCCATAGCGCAGCTTTGAAAGATCGAAGTCCTCTGCAATTCCCGTGCCCAAAGCCTTTACGACAGGCAAAAGCTTGTCGTTGTTATAAACCTTATCGGCGCGCGCCTTTTCTACGTTCAGCATTTTTCCCCACAGCGACAGTATCGCCTGAAAACGTCTGTCTCTGCCCTCTTTTGCCGAACCGCCCGCCGAGTCTCCCTCGACGATATATATCTCGGTATGAGTAGGGTCGGAATCCGAGCAGTCCGCAAGCTTTCCGGGAAGTCCGTTGCTGTCCATGATAGACTTTCTCTTGGCTTCCATCGCGCGCTTTGCCGCGTCGCGCGCCGCCTGAGAGTTGATAGCCTTGTTCATTATTATCTGCGCGGTCTCGGGGTGCTCTTCAAAATAATAGGTGAGCTGCTCGGTTATTACTTTGTAGACCGCCGGCTGGACCTCGGGATTTCCGAGCTTGCCTTTTGTCTGACCCTCAAACTCGCATTCGTGACATTTTACGGAGATTATAGCGTTTATTGCCTCGCGGATAGCTTCTCCGCTTATCGGAGTAAACGCCTTTTCTTCCTCGCCTTTTTTGGCGGCTTTTTTCTTTACCTTGTTCTTTTCATTCGCTTCTTTATATTGTTTTGTATAATCGTTAATTACCTTGTTGAGAGCGCGCTTAAAGCCAAGCTCGTGCATTCCGCCCTCGCCCGTGTGGATATTGTTCGCAAAGGAGCGGAAAACCTCGCTGTTGAAATCGGTCGTATACTGAAAAGCCGCCTCTATCTGAACATCGTTCGCCGTTCCCTTGAGATAGATTATATCCGGGTGAAGAACCTCGGCGTCACGCTTTTTGTTCAGCCACTCGATATAAGAGCAAATTCCGCCCTCATAGCAAAACTCGTCGTTTTTTACGTTATTCTCATCGCGGAGGTCGTGCAGCTTTATCTTAAGACCCGCGTTCAGAAACGCTTCCTCGCGCATACGGTCCTGAAGAGTTTCATAGCTGAACACCGTCGTATGAAAAATCTCGCCGTCGGGCTTAAAAGTAACGGTCGTTCCGGTACGGTCGGTTTTTCCTATAACCTTTATCAGCTCGGAATACTCGCCCTTGTCAAACCGCTGGAAATGAACGTTCTCGCCGTCGTGTATCTCAACCTCGAGCCATTCGGAAAGAGCGTTTACTACAGACGCGCCCACTCCGTGCAGTCCGCCCGAAACCTTATACACATCATTGTCAAATTTACCGCCCGCGTGAAGCACGGTAAAAACAAGCGTCGCCGCGGAAATTCCCTCCGAGTGATTTATTCCCGTAGGTACACCGCGACCGTTATCTATAACTCGTATCACATTATCCGGAAGTATAGAAACGTCAATTTCCGTGCAGAAACCCGCCAGCGCCTCGTCAATAGCGTTGTCCACTATCTCGTAAACAAGATGATGCAGTCCGCTTTCACCCGTAGAACCTATATACATTCCGGGACGTTTTCTTACAGGGTCAAGTCCTTTTAAAACCTTTATTTCGTCCGCGCCGTAATTAACTTCCGTTACTTCCGTCATATTTTCATTCTCAGCCATTTTTCCTCCTGTGCAAAAAACACAATAACACAAGTTATCTATTATCCAATATATTATATATAGTATACCACAAATTTGTGATAATTGCAAGCATTTTCAGCCATTTTTAATGAATATTACAAAAAAATTATCGAAAAAAATCAGGGTGTGTTTTTGTACAGACACACCCTTAAATTCGGTTATTTTTCTTACATTCTTTTCTTTATCGTCCCACAGGCTACGTTTGAAATATATGTTTTATTCTCCGCAACAATAAAACTTTTAGGCATATCATCTGAAATATTTACGATTTGTTTATTTTTCTGACAGCCGTTCAGATAATCAACCGTAATTTTACTCACCGAACAGGCTTCTATATCAAATACTCCTATAACCTCCGAGGATCTCACGGTAACATCACCGCCGAGATGTAAAAACATAACATTTCTCCTTAAGATCAAAGTTCCGAAAAGCTTCCGTCTTCTACGTTCCAAGCCTTTCCGTAATTCAATTGAGATAAATCATTAATATTACAACAAGTAATAAATACCTGGCTTTTTTCAATATGATTAATTACAAAGTCGCGTCGAACGCTGTCCAGCTCGCTTAAAATATCGTCAAGAATGATAACGGGATTGGTTTTGTTCTTTCGCCTTATTATTTCCGCTTCCGAAAGCTTGAGCGCGAGCGCGATGCTTCTGAGCTGACCCTGAGAAGCAAAATCACGGACAGGCAGATTATTTATGAAAAAATTAACATCGTCGCGGTGAATTCCGGACAAAGTATAACCGAGTCTCATTTCCGCAGATAGATTTTTGATGAGAGACCTCATATAAGTATTATACAAATTGTCTTTTTCATCAAAATCTATACAATCAGTTTTAAAAATTGAGCTGAAATAATTCATTTCAAGCTCTTCGGAATTACTTGTAAGATTTGAATATATATCCGCCGCGCACAGCCTGAGAAAATTAAAATATTTCAGTCTCCCGTATGTGACGTTAATTCCTTCGGCAGCTAAAATTTCATTCCATGCCGAAAGCTCCTCCGAAAGACTTTGTTCCGTTCCGGAAAATCCTGTCAGAATATTGTTGCGCTGTTTCAAAGCTTTATTATACCTCGAGAGCTTTTCAAAATGTGTTTTTGTCTGCATCAGCGCGACGTCGTCAAGATAATCACGCCTTAAATCGGGAGAACCTTTTATCAGATTAAGATGCTCGGGTATAAAAATAACATACTTCAGCACACCGTATAATTCGGCGGCGTCCTTCATTTTTATATCGTTATAAGTTATCCTGACGGTATTTTTTGAGATAGTATAATTTACAACATTTTCACGCTCGCTATTATCATCACGAAAAAAAAGCCGAATGTTTACCTCGGCTTTTGTATCATTTGCGGGAACAAACTGAGAAAAACGCGCTTTTCTGAAGCTTCCTCCGAGACAAACAGAAATTGCCTCGCAGATATTTGTCTTTCCCTGAGCGTTTTTTCCTACGAAAATGTTAAGATCTTTATCAAAACAAAGTTCGGCTTCGCTTATATTGCGAAAATTTTTAAGATAAATTTTTGTAAGGTACATTTTTACTCGGCTGCTTCCTCAGCCTGTCCGTCATAAACGACCTTATACTTTTTATTTTTGTATTCGATTACGTCTCCGGGCTTTATTTTCTTTCCGCGCTTTGTACAGCAGATCCCGTTTACGTTAAATTCTCCCAGATCAATGAGAATTTTTGCCTTTGCGCCTGTTTCGGTAAAGCCCGCGAATTTAACAAGCTGGTCGAGCTTTATAAAAGGTGTGATTATTTTTAATTCTTCCATATTATCCTTCCTTATCTGTATTTTATCTTAGTTCTTATCTTAATTTCTTATCTTAATCTCATTGGAACAAGCAAAAACGTAAAGCTTCTGCCGTCTTTCGGAACTATAAGAATATGAGAAGTTGACGAGCCTGTAAAGATTATTTTTGCTTCTTCCGTATCGCAGGCACGAAAAGCGTCAAGCATAAACTTAACGTTAAATCCGATAGTTATAGGCTCTCCGCCATATTTTATATTTATTTTATCATTTATCTTTCCGAGAGCCGACTGACATGAAATCGCCATACTGTCCGACGAAAACTCACACCTCAGAGGCAAACGGTTTTTATCGTTTATGACCAAAAGCGCTCTGTCAAGCATTTCTATTATCTTCGAGCACTTTACTTCGGCAAAAACGCTTTCATCACAGCTTATAAACTTTTTATAATCAAGAAAATCTCCGTTTAACAGACGTGAGATCATTATATATTTACCGACCTCAAACGAAACCTGATTTTTCTCAACGCTTATCTTTACATTATCTTCTTTATTATCCGAAAGAATATGCGTAAGCTCGTCAAGAGTCTTACTCGGGACGATAAAATCTATATTTTCATATTCGATATTTTCCTGACGGAGAGCAACTCTTACAGTATCGGTCGCGGCAACGTTAAGAACATTATTGTTTATCTCAAACTTACAGCCCATAAACGCCGGTTTTGTATCGACTGTCGCACAGGCATACTTCGTCTGATTTATCATACTTTTAAGAACAGGCTGAGAAATGGTAAATCCCTTTCCCAGACTCATATCCGGAATAGTAGGATATTCGTCCGAGCGTGTGCAGCCTATAGCGAACTCGACCGAACCGCACGATATCTTAGCGTCCTTACCCTCGGTTATCTCAAACATTATTATGCCGGATGGCATTTTTCTTGTTATATCGCAGAGAGTACGGGCGTTTATAACAGCGCAGCCGTTTTCAGAACCGGAAACTTCTATCTCCGTGCGTATCCCTATTTCAAGATTATATCCTGTTATAACAAGAATATTATCGTTAAGCTCGAGCAGCAATCCTTCAAGCGCGGGGATCGTCGATTTGGAACTTGAAGCCTTGGCGGTCGTCTGAAACGCGTCGAGTATCAGATCGTTAGAGCACGAAAATTTCATTTTTTCTCTCCTCTGTTTTCGGTCTTTTCAAAAATATATAATTATCTTTTTAATAATAATAATAAGTCCGGTTTAAACTGTGAAAAACTCGTAGACTTAATGTTAAAGCCAAATTTTTAAATCAAATTTTTAGTTTTTTATGTTGAATCACAGTTTAAATCAGTTGACAAAATTTTATCTGTATTTTTTGGGGAAAACCCTTTCTGAAGAAAGGGCTTTTCCCCAAACCCCTTTCCCAAAGA
>JAFLUF010000028.1 GCA_022508925.1 Oscillospiraceae bacterium
TCGCCGTCAAGGTAACGGCGGTAGCTACTTGCACCGTTGTCCATTGACCTGCTCCTTTCCGAAGGTTTTTATCCCTTCACCTATTAGTCGGATAAAAACGAAAAAAGTCTCACTTATTTTTAAGACCGTAAAGGCAAGAGCCGATGGAGTTCATCGGCTCAAAATATTTCAAATATAAATCGCTTATTATTTCTCCGAGCAGAATTTGACCTCTTTGCCCTCTAAGATCATATTTGTGGTGCGGACAGCGCACATCTTTCCGCACATAGAGCAGGTGTGGCGGTCTGCGGGAGGCGTGCTTTCAAAATAAGCGCGCGCTTTTTCCGGGTCGGCCGCTATTTCAAACATCTTTTCCCAATCAAGAGCGTGACGCGCCGCTGCCATTTCGTTGTCACGGTCACGCGCGTGAGGTACTCCCTTTGCGATATCGGCGGCGTGCGCGGCAATTTTCGACGCGATAATTCCCTCTTTAACGTCCGAAAGATCGGGCAGGCGCAGATGCTCGGCGGGCGTTACATAACAGAGGAAATCCGCTCCGCTCGCGGCGGCTATCGCTCCTCCTATCGCCGAGGTAATGTGGTCATACCCCGGGAATATGTCCGTAACAAGCGGACCCAAAACATAAAACGGCGCGTTGTGGCAGATGCGCTTCTCAAGCTGCATATTCGCCGCGATCTCGTTCATCGCCATGTGCCCGGGACCCTCGACCATGACCTGAACGTCCCTTGCCCACGCGCGCTCGGTAAGCGCTCCAAGCTCGATAAGCTCGGCTATCTGACCCGCGTCGGAGCTGTCGTCTATACAGCCGGGGCGAAGCGCGTCGCCCAGTGAAATAGTAACGTCATACTCGCGGAGTATTTCAAGCACCTCGTCATAATGCTCGTAAAACGGGTTTTCATTCCCCGTCATCATCATCCACGCAAACAAAAGCGAGCCGCCGCGCGAAACTATGTTCATCTTGCGCGGGTCGCGGCGGAATGCTTCTACGGCACGGCGGTTGATGCCCGCGTGTATTGTCATAAAGTCAACGCCCTCTTCGGCGTGAGCTCTTACGACTTTAAGAAAATCCTCGGCGGTAATTTCAAGCAAGTCCTTATCGAGATAGCCGATGGCGTCGTACATCGGCACCGTTCCTATCATAGCGGGAGATCTGGCGATAAGCTCCTTGCGGAACTTGTTGGTCTTGCCGTAATTTGACAAGTCCATTATAGCTTCCGCGCCGAATTTTATCGACATATCCACCTTCTGCATTTCAAGGTCGTAGTCCTTCGCGTCGCCCGAAATACCGAGATTTACGTTTATTTTGGTGCGAAGCCCGCCGCCTATTCCCTCGGCGGAAAGCGAAGTGTGATTTATATTCGCCGGTATCGCGATCTCGCCTTTGGCTACCTTTTCGCGGATAAACTCCTCGTCACGGTATTCCTTTTCGGCGACGGTTTTCATCTCGGGGGTGATGATTCCCTTCTTCGCCGCTTCCATTTGTGTTTTGTATTCTCGCATTGCCTTTTCTCCCAAACAATTTATTTTTCTGCCTTTTCATAATGCTTTCTCATATCTTTCCAATACTCGAAGAAGTGATTTACGGGACCGTGTCCCTTTCCTACGGGATAGGATTTCGATATGGCCTCGGTCACATAGTCCTTCGCGGAGAAAACCGCACCGCCGAGCGCAAAGCCGTTCGCGAGATTTGCCGCTATTGCCGAGGAAAGCGTACAGCCCGTTCCGTGGGTATTCGGCGAATCCACTTTCACTACCCTTATCGACGAAGCATCCTTTCCGTCGTAAAGAACATCGGTCGCGTGACCTTCCTCAAGATGCCCGCCCTTTACCATAACAGCGCTTGCTCCAAGCGAATACATCGCCGCCGCCGCGCCCTTCATGTCGTTTATTGTTGAAATACTCATACCCGTAAAGGCTCCGGCTTCGGGGATATTTGGAGTGATAAGCGTTACAAGAGGAAAAATATGCTCGATATAAGCATCTATCGTTTCTTCGGAGGTTAGAGCGTCGCCGCTTGACGCCATAAGCACGGGGTCGCACACGATATACTTCGGCAGATATTTCATCAGTTTTTCCGCGACAATCTTTATAATATCCACTGTCGGAAGTACCCCCAGCTTTACCGCGTCGATCTGAATATCCTCAAAAACCGCGTCCAGCTGATTTGCGACTTCGTTTACCGGCACGTTGTATGTAGAAAGCACACCCTCTGTGTTTTCCGAAACGATCGAGGTAATAACGCTCGCGCCGTAACAGCCGTGTGCCGCGAAGGTCTTGAGATCCGCCTGGATACCCGCTCCTCCCGAGCAGTCGGAGCCTGCTATTGTAAGACATTTTTTTACGCTCATTGTATATCGTCTCCTTTGCTGTGAGTATTATATTCTTGTGTATGCAGGAGTTTGCCGAAAAACCGCGGTATTTTCGGCTTTTATTTCCCGACGATCTCAAGCGCCGCTTTTTTCAGATCTTTTGCGGCTTCAGCGATATCATCCGCCGCGAACAGCGCCGAAACGACCGCTATCCCGCTGATGCCGCAGTTTTTCAGTGAAAGCGCGTTTTCCGCGGTTATACCGCCTATAGCGACAGCAGGGATATCAACGGACGCTGTTATTTCACGAAGCTGTTCCCGCGTAATTCTAACGGCGTTTTTCTTTGTCGGCGAGGGAAAGACCGCCCCCACGCCGATATAATCCGCGCCCTGTTCTTCGGCGGTTTTAGCCTGAACAACAGTCTTAGCGGTTGCTCCTACGATAAGGCTTTTTCCGAATTTCGTCCGAATTTCCCCTACGGGCATATCCGTAAGACCGACATGAACTCCGTCCGCGCCGCTTTTAGCGGCTATATACGGACTGTCGTTTATGATAAGCGCGGCGTTATATTTATGACATAACGGCACAAGCTCTCTTGCCCTTGAGATAACCCGCTCGTCATCGGGTGTTTTATCACGCAGCTGTATCATTGTCGCGCCGCCCGAAAGAGCAGACTCGACCTGCTCATAAAGCGAAAATCTCCGGTTCGCGAAATCGTCCGTAACCGCGTAAAGAAGCAGCTGTTCTTTTGAAAAAATCATCCGATACCTCGTTTGAAAAATAATCCTCGGACCGAGTAGAATCACTTACTTAATATTTTATCACTTTTTCACGAGATTGTCAAGTAATTAGTTTATTAAGTTTGTATAAAAATGTCATTGACAAACACAAGGGGATAATGTATAATAAATGTAATTGCAGTTTTGGCGGTTTTCTCGCCTTTATTATACTTTTGTTAAGCCTGAAGGAGGTATTTTATGTTTTGTCCGAATTGCGGTCAGGAGGTAAGCGATGACGCTCTGTTCTGCGGCTCCTGCGGTTTTAAGATCGAAAAAAACGCAGATATACAACAGACAGAAAATCAAGAACCTGAAGCTCATGAAGAAGCTGAAACCTACGCGCAAGTGCCCGAGACTCCCGTTCAGCCCGAAGAGACTGAACAGCCCGAGACTTACGAACAGCAGCCTGAAGCCAATACGCAGCAGTCTGAACAAGCCTCCGAACAGCAAGCTGCCGCTAAAAGCAATTCAGTTTCTGCGGCGGATATCGCGAACAAGGCCAAATCAGTGGGCGGAGAAGCTCTCAATAAGGCAAACGCCGCGGCTGATTCCGCGACTGCGGCGGTTCAGAAGGTTATTCCCGGCGTAAATAAGAAAATTCTGATTATTGCCTGCGCGGCGCTGGTTGTTATAATCGTTCTGTGCTTTGTGCTTTTCGCCAACCTGGTAGGAGGCGGCTCATCCGCGTTTACCAGGGTTCCTCACTATGCTTTTACCGCTAACAACGACGGCGACCTCGCGCTGTTTATAGACGGAAAGGCTGTTACAGCCGACGCGGACTACAACTTTGATTCATCGGGAAGTTATGCGTATAACGCGAATGCCATTGTTTACAACGGCGTTCTCTATAGGATCGATTCAAACAAGCTTTCCGAGGTAAACGATGACGTAAAGAGCGTCAAGCTGTCTTCAAGCGCGAACGCGTTTGTTTATATCTCCGACGACGGGCTTTACATCTACAAGGACGGAAAGGAGACCCTCATATATGACGACTTTGAGGGTTCGATATCATCATCGAAGGTCGTTGTTTCTCCGAACGGAAACACGGTAGTGTTTACGGACAGAGACGATGGCGATTATGTCACGTACATTTACAGAGGCTCTAACGCCGAAAAGATCGGAAAGAATATCTACCCGCTTTCTGTAAGCGACGACGCTTCCGCGCTTTACGCGTACAAGTATTTGGACGGCAGCGCCGACAGCACCCTCTATCTCTACAAAAACAGCAAAGTCGACAACTCGGTAAAGGTAAAATCCGATGTCACGGGCATTAAGGCTTACTCCAAGGACAACAAGAAGGTACTCTTCACATCTTCTTCGGGTACTTTCTACTACGCGCCCAATCTCGGCGACGCGGTAAAGGTCGACAGCGGCTCTGTCACACCGATCTACCCGTCATACACAATAAACAGACTTGACGATTTCAAGGACTTTATCGCTCTTGACGGAACCTCCGTAAAGAGGTTTATGCTTAAGGGCGGCTCCTACGAAAAGTATACCATCGCAAGCTCGGTAAGCTCATACAGACTTTCTATGGACGGCAAAAAGCTTGTGTATCTTAAGGGTGACAAGCTGTATTCGATCGCCACTATGAACGAAAACGCCGAGGCTACAAAGCTTGGCGAGGATATCGTAAGCTTTTACGCAAGCTCCGACCTGAGCAAGATCTACGCTAAAAACGATGACAGAGAGCTTGTATTCTCCAACGGCAAGTCGGAAAAAACTACCAAGATAACCGACGACGTCGAGACCTTCAGCGTAAGCTTGGACGGTGTGTGCTGCTATATCATTGACGAGGTCCTGTACTCTACAAGCGGTGCGGCAAAAGGCACCAAGGTAGATAAGATGAGCGACGTAACCGGTCTTACAATAAGCGGCGGCTCGGTATTCTACGTATACAACGACGGCACGCTTTATTTAAGCACAAACGGCAGAAGCTTCGAAAAGACAAACGTTGAGAGATAAATTTAAGAAAATCAGGTCATAAAAATGTTCAACCCGCCGCGGAGATTCCGCGGCGTTTTTTGTATAAATTTTCCTTTAAATCGGAGAATATTTTATAAAAATGTGTTGAAAACTCTCGCAGTTTGTGGTATAATTATTTTGGGTATCTTTATTCGTCTGACGGCAGAATAAAAAATGACAAGGGGGTGCGGCGCTGTGAATTATGCCTTATGGCTCAATCAGCGGAAGATCTATTCCGCCGATGAAATTTCCGATAATCTTGATCCGGCGTCGCTTTGCGGTTATTTTACAGCCGGAAATCTTGTCGGGTGGCTGATGTCGCACGGCGGAGAGAGTTATGCCAAGGCGCTCGCGGATATTTCCCCCAAAGACCCGGAGCTTAAGGAAAAGCTATGTGAAATTTTCGGCGGACAACCCGTAAAGTACAAGCAGTTCAAAAGCGGCAATAACAAAAGCGCCGTTTCGGGCGCGGACCTCTCAGTTTCGTCTGTGCGCGGCTCATTCGCGCTGAATTCTTCGGCGCTTGGAGCTTCTTTTATGAGTGGAAATCACATCTCAAGCGGAAAAGCAGGCTCGGGCTATCCCATGTGGAAGCTTAAGCTTATGGGAAGTTTCAATTTTTCGAGCTATTCTTTCAGGTCATATCTGCTTAACATCGGATTTGGAAACACATTCGGCGGCTCGTTTTCGCTGTCCTCATTCTCAAGCGGAATGTCCGGCTATAATTGGGAATGGGAATGGGAAAGGTTTTTATCGGGCTACGGCTCGTTTTACAGCGGAAGCTTTGCTATCGGAAGCTTTGTTTACGAAAGCTTTTATACGGCGCTGAAAGAGTTTTTCTCACAGAAATACGGCTCTTGGAATTTTGGCTCGGGAAATTTCGGTTCATGGAATTTTTGGGCGCTGACGCACGGGTCCTGGAATATTTTCGGTTTATTGTACGGCTCTCGTGGACTTTCGGGATCTCGGGGATTACCTGCGGAAAGCTTCGGAAGTAATATGCTTAAAAGCTCGCAGAATGTCTTTATTGACAGCGACGAGTATGACAGAATCTTAATGGAATGCGTGTTCGGATGCAGGCTAAACGGTTATGGTTATGGAATACATAACATTTAATCGATAGATTTGGTTGGTATTTTAAGATGAAAAGGAGTTTATGAAATGCTTAAATTTATCAGACTTATTGTAATTTTCGGAGTTCTGGCAATAGGCGGAGGGATCCTTCTGTTTACCGGAATAAGAGACAAGATCGAATGGGATAAGCCACACGCCGACCTCGAGACCATGACGGAAAAAGACCTTTATGTCGGAAGAGTGGTAGAGGGCGAGATTTACGAGCTATGGGACGAGTTTGCCTACACGTCGGAGTATGAAACAACTCTCGGTATAAAAAGCAATGAGCGCACAACCGACAGATATTTCGCGCTTCCGCTTGAATACTCGTTTTCCGGGGATAATCTTATGTTTGTCGCGGTTTCGTCGAGAAAGAAAGACGAGCTTAAGGTTTTCGAGGTAATGGAAAAGGAAACCGTTGATTATTACGACAACGGTATCGAGTATCAGGAATATACCACTACACATTTCACAGGCAAGGTGCAAAGGCTGGGCGGCGAATATCTCGGATTTTTCAAAGAGTATGTGGCTTACATAATGGGAGTTTCCGAGTCGGAGGCTTCGGATTATTACGTTCCTTATGTGCTTGTAAGCACCTCGGGGGCGGGCGGTATTGTGCCGCTCATCATCATAGGAGCCGTCATGACGCTTGTCGGCTTGGGCGGAGCCGCTATCGTTGTAATCAGAAAGATAATAACAGGAAGATAAAGACATAACAACGGCGCTTGTCGGAATTGTGTTCCGAAGCAGGAAAGGACATTACGGTAAGGCAGAATGAAGGTAGTAGGAGTATTTATAGCGTTTTTATCAGCGGCGGTTCTGGGGATAGCGTCGCTTATCATCGGCGCTTGCGGTGAAAACGGAGCTTTCGGCGGAAAAGCCGAAATGTCCGAGCTGACAAAGGAAAACGCCGCGGAGGGCTTGATCGTAGAGGGCGAGGTATTCTCTGTCTGGGACAAGTTTGCCGTGGAGGAAAAGGAAGAGAACGGCAGAACAACAACGCTCGCGGAGTATTACACCATGATAATGGAATACTCCTATAATGAGGAAGCGCCCATGTTTATCGGTATTTCCTCGAAAGACGGCAAGGAGCTTTCGACCTTAGAACAGATGCGAAGCGAGGTCGAAGGCATCATAAACGACACCTCCGATTCAGACGATTATACAAGCCTGCATTTTCGCGGAAAGCTTAAAAAGCTCGACGATGATATGCTCGGGTTTCTGAAGGTGTCTGTCTCGTCGCTTTTGGGAGTTTCGGAGGATGTTGCGGAGGAATATATTACTCCCTATGTCATCGAAAGCTATAACGGAAGCGATTATATGCCGCTTCTTATTGCGGGGATCGCGCTTACAATAATCGGGGCAGGCGGAGTTCTGGTACTTATCTTAAAAGATATCGGAGAAGACAACTGACAAATGAACGCCATTCATATTTCCTCGTTCGCTCCGTCGAGAGCAAAAGGCTTTGAAAAAGTAAACGCCGAGGATTTCGATCTGTACTGCACGGCTCTTTCGGCGCTTCAGTGGAGAAAACTCGGCGGAAAGATAACCATGTGCTGTGACAGCCGTTACGCGGAGTTTTATGAACAAATAGGCTTTGCCGGTATCTGGAACGAAATTAAGTGTAATATTGCGGACGACCTTGAAGGGATAAACCCGAAAATGTTCTGGGCGGGAGCGAAAATTCTGGCTCTGCGCGAACAAAGCGCGCCGATAGTGATGATAGACACGGACTTTATCGTGTGGCGGCTTCCCGAATTCGGCGAGGAAATAATCGCCGCCCACCGCGAGGAGATTTCTGAGGAGATATATCCGAGCCTTTCATTTTTCGGCGCGGAAAACCATATTATCCCCGATTTCAGCGAAAGCGTTCTGCCTCTTAATACCGCGTTTTTATACCTACCCGATAATGATTTCAAGGAGTTTTATACCTCTCAGGCGATAGCGTTTATGAAAAACGCGGATGACTGCGACGATTATCTGAAATATATGGTTTTCGCGGAACAGCGGCTGCTTGCTATGTGCGCGGATCATACGAAAACTCCCGTAAAGACACTGCTTGACAAGGATTATTTGTTTTTCCCGCAGGACAGCTTTACACACCTGTGGGGAGCGAAACAGGCAATGCGCGACGACCCGGAGCTGAGAGAAGAATTTCTTGACCGCTGCCGCAAAAGAATACAAAGCGATTTTCCCGAATATTCTTATCTGATTGAAAAAATCGAAGGAATAAACCGATGATAATTCCAAAAAATACATAATGGAAATTATGTGTTTCGGAGGAATTATTATGGGAATTTCAATGAGGAATTTAACCAAGACATACAATGTCGGAAGCACGCTTATAAAAGCGCTCGACGGAGTCTCACTCGAGATTTCCGACGGAGAATATGTGACAATCGTAGGAACGTCCGGCTCGGGAAAATCAACGCTTATGAATATTTTAGGATGTCTTGACGTTCAGTCCTCGGGGAATTATTTTCTTGACGGCGAGGACGTTTCAAGGCTTTCTGACGACAGGCTTTCGGATATCCGAAGCCGGAAGATAGGATTTATATTTCAAAGCTTTAATCTTATTCCGGGGCTTACGGCTCTTGAAAACGTGGAGCTTCCGCTTATATACAGGAGAATACCGAAGCAAAGGCGCGCGGAGATGTCGCTTTCGGCGCTCGAAAGCGTCGGACTTATCAGCCGCGCAAATCACCGTCCGTCCGAGCTTTCGGGCGGACAGCAGCAGCGCGTTGCAATAGCCCGCGCTGTCGCGGCAGATCCCGAGATAATTTTAGCAGACGAGCCGTGCGGAAATCTTGACAGCCGCTCGGGCGCGGAGATCCTAAAGCTTCTTTCGGCGCTGTCCGAAGCGGGAAAAACGATAGTTATGATAACTCACAACGAGGATACCGCAAGGCAGGCACAGCGGCTTATAAGGATCTCGGACGGAAAAATTGTAAATTAGCTTGAAACGAGGTCAATTGTATGACATTACAGGAAATAATCGACGACAGCAAAAGAATTGTCTTTTTCGGAGGCGCCGGCGTTTCTACCGAAAGCGGTATCCCGGATTTCAGAAGCGTGGACGGACTTTATAATCAGCAGTATAAATACCCGCCCGAGCAGATAATATCTCACAGCTTTTTTGTAAGCGAGCCCGAGGAGTTTTACAGATTTTACCGCGACAGAATGATCTTCTCCGAGGCTAAGCCAAACGCCGCGCATTTAAAGCTTGCGGAATGGGAGCGAAAGGGCATTCTGTCAGCGGTGGTCACGCAGAACATCGACGGACTTCACCAGATTGCGGGAAGCAGGAACGTGATAGAGCTTCACGGAAGCGTCCACAGAAATTACTGTACGAAATGCAAAAAATTCTACCCGCTGTCCGCCGTAACGGAAAGCATGGGCATTCCGCGATGCGAATGCGGCGGAACAATAAAACCCGACGTGGTCTTATATGAGGAAAGCCTCAACGCCGCCGATATCGAAAAGGCGGTAACGGAGATAGAAAACGCCGATACGCTTATCATAGGCGGAACATCGCTGATAGTTTATCCCGCGGCAGGCTTTGTGAGGTATTTCAAAGGCAAGCACCTTGTCGTAATAAACAAAAGCGAGATATCCGTAAGCGGAGCCGAGCTTATCATAAACGACAGTATAGGAAAGGTTTTCGGAAGTTTGAAATAAACACGTGATTTATGAAATGAAAGGGAGATGAATTTATGGATTCAGTCCAGACCGTTACATATCAGTGTCCGAACTGTAACGCCGCGCTCGAATTTGACGCGCAGACAGGAAAATTCAAGTGCTTTTACTGCGACAGCTTATTTTCAGAAGCGGATATAAAGAAAATTTTCCAAAAGCGCGACGACAGCGTAAACCTTGAGCAAAACGAGCCGGAGCTAAGCGAGGACCAGGCTCTTCAGGAGGAGTTTTCGGGTCAGAGCGCTCTTTATAGCTGTCCTAACTGCGGCGCGGGAGTTATCTGCGACACGCTTACCTCGTCTACAAGGTGTCATTTCTGCCATACGCCCGTAGTGCTTTCGGGAAGGCTTTCGGGAGAATACAGACCCGACGTGCTTATCCCTTTTTCCGTTACAAAAGAGCAGGCGCGGGCTAAATTTAACGAGTACACCATGGGCAAGAAGTTTTTGCCGAATGGCTTTCTTTCAGAAGCGCAGATAAGCAATCTGTCACAGCTATACGTTCCGTACTGGCTTAAAAGCGGACTTGTAGAGGCGGATATGGACGCTGTCGGAAAGGTTGTCAGAAGTTGGAGCAGAGGCAACACTCATTACACAAACACCAAGGAATACCATGTCGGAAGAACCGCCGAGCTTGCGTTTGTAAGAGTTCCCTGCGACGGCTCCAAGAGAATAGACGACGAGCTTATGGAAAGCATCGAGCCGTTTAACTATTCGGGAATAAAGCTGTTTAATATGTCGTATCTTTCGGGCTGTCCCGCGGAGAAATATGACGTAACTAAAGAAGAGGCGGCAAAGAGAATAGACGAACGTATAAGGAAAGCCGGCGAGGCGGAGCTTCGTCGGACAGCCGACAGCTATTCGTCCCTCGAGAAGGTTAAGATAAGAACAAATTATCGGACTCATCAATATGTATACGCGCTGCTGCCTGTATGGTTTTTAAACTATCAGTACAAGGGAAAGGACTTTGCGTTTGTAATAAACGGACAGACGGGACTTACCTTCGGTCAGCTCCCCGTAAGCGGAGTAAAGCTGTTCTGGGCTTCGGTAGGACTGTTTGCGGCGGTAGGACTTATTGCCGCGTTGATTGGGGGGCTGTTCCTTGGTATATAACAGAAGAAAGGCGCTTTTACCGGTTTGCGTGCTGTTGACAGCAATAATCGTTGTTTTCTCCCTGTGTTTTAACGCAAAAGCAAGCGGCATTAAAACCAAGGCCGTCGTCCTTTCGGATCTGGACAACTGCCTTTCCGAAGCGGAAGAAAAGGCCCTGCTTGAAGAAATGCGCGAGGTTGCCGAGAAAACGGGATTGAATATCGGAATTGTCATAACAGCCGAGCTTGACGGGAAAAAATCCAAGAAATACGCCGACGACTTTTCCGACGATAATTTCGGGCTTGACAGTAATTCAATAGTCCTGCTGTTGTTTAATTCTCACGACCTTCCGCAGTACTCTAAAGAGGTCGACCAGATCTCCACAAGCGGAAATGCTATTGATCTGTTTGAAAAGAGGATCAACAGTATTTTTGACCGTATTTACGACGAGCTTGAAAACAAAAACGTGAGATCCGATCTGCCAAGCACGCCGAATGTCTATAAGCATTACAGCTCGGCTAATTATTATATCGGCTGTATGAAATTCTGCGCGGCAGTGGAAAGATACGGCGATCCGGCAATGGCGTTCTGGAACGGCGTCGTTGATTTTCTTATCAGCCACTTGTTCGCGATGTTTATCGGAGGGATAATCGGTCTTGTAGCCGCGCTGGTTTTCTCGTCGAGCATCAAGAAAAGTTATACAAAGAAAAGTCCGATAAGCGCGGCGCAGTATCTTGACAAAAACCGCACCAATATCACCCGCAGAGAAGATATATTTATCCGCGAATATACCACCAGCTACACCACCAGCTCTTCAAGCGGAGGACATGGCGGCGGCGGACGCAGCGGCGGTGGCGGAGGTCACCACGGCGGTGGCGGCGGCCGACACAGATAACCGTAATATTAGGCAGACTCTCCCCAATTCGGGAGAGTTTGTTTTTTGTTCCGAATCACGCTTTGCGCGGCTTTTTATCGGGAATTGACTCAGATGTGAAAAATTTTTTATTAAAATTCTAAAAACCTATTGACAAAGTAGGAGAATAGAGTTATAATAAAATCAACCTACTAAGTTGGTAAGTTAATAAACAGCCAAATCGTTAGGATTATTCTTAGGGAGCTTTTATATGAAAAAAACAAAAATAATTTACAGACGATGTATGAATATTTCCCCTGCCCCGCGAATGTGCGAGGGATAAAATATAAATGCTGCATCAAATATTGTATTGTAAAAATTCAGGAGGAAATAATCATGTCAGACATTAAGAATTCAAACAATTGGAGTTTTGAGACCAAACAGCTCCATATAGGACAGGAAAACGCAGACCCCGTAACAGATGCGCGCGCCGTACCCATCTACGCGAGCACATCGTTTGTTTTCCACGACAGCAAACACGCCGCCGACCGATTTGGTCTGCGCGACGCGGGCAACATCTACGGCAGACTTACAAATCCCACACAGGATATCTTCGAGCAGCGCATCGCGGCTCTTGAAAACGGCGTGGCGGCTCTGGCTACGGCTTCGGGCGCGGCGGCGCTTAACTACACGTTTCTGGCTCTCGCGAAAAGCGGCGAGCATATAGTCGCTTCCAAGACTATCTACGGCGGCACCTACAATCTGCTCGCGCATACGCTTCCGCTTTCATCGGGAATTACAACAACGTTTGTCGACCCCGACGAGGAGAATTCTTTTGAAAACGCTATTCGCGACAACACAAAGGCGATCTTCATCGAAACCCTCGGAAATCCCAATTCAAACATCGTTGACATTGAGGAGATTGCGAAGATCGCGCATAAGCATGGGATACCGCTGGTCGTTGACTCAACGTTTGCTACGCCGTATCTCGTAAGACCGCTCGAATACGGCGCGGATATCGTAATACACTCGGCTACCAAATTTATAGGCGGACACGGAACGGCTATCGGCGGCGTTATCGTAGACGGAGGCTTTGACTGGACTGCTTCGGGCAAATATCCGTGGATATCCGAGCCTAATCCGAGCTATCACGGTGTATCCTTTGCGCAGGCAGTCGGTAAAGCGGCTTTTGTAACATACATCCGCGCCATCCTGCTCAGAGACACGGGGGCAACTCTCTCGCCCTTCCACGCGTTTATGTTCCTTCAGGGACTTGAAACGCTGTCGCTGCGCGTAGAGCGCCACGTTGAAAACGCGCTGAAGATAGTTGAGTATCTCAACTCCCATCCGCAGGTAGAGGCAGTTCACCACCCGTCTCTTGAAACCGAGCCGAGCCACAGGCTGTATAAGAAATATTTCCCGAACGGCGGCGGCTCGATATTCACATTCGAGATAAAAGGCAATGCCGAGACCGCGCAGAAGTTTATCGACAACCTTGCTATTTTCTCGCTTCTGGCAAATGTCGCGGACGTAAAGTCGCTGGTAATACATCCCGCAAGCACAACTCACTCTCAGCTTACGGAGAACGAGCTTATTGAACAAGGCATAAAGCCCAACACGATCCGTCTTTCGATAGGCACGGAAAACATCAAGGATCTGATTGCCGCGCTCGACGAGGCGTTTAAGGCTGTTAAATAATCCGCGTTTATTCTCATACTCTTTTGTCAAGGGGTGAAGAAATGAAACTTGTAACCACCAAAGGACGCTATGCTTTGAGAGTGCTGATAGATCTCGCAGAGCACAACAACGGAAATTACATTCCGATGAAGGAGATCGCCGCGCGTCAGGGAATTTCCCATAAATATCTCGAGCAGATCATGCCAATTCTTATGAAGGACAAGATAATCGACGGCGCAAGCGGCAAGGGCGGCGGTTACAGGCTCAACCGCCCACCCGAAGAATACATCGTCGGCGAGATCTTGTCGCTTACAGAGGGCAGTCTTGCGCCCGTAGCCTGTGTGGAGGATTGCAGCTCCGAAAAGTGCGGACGCACCGATAACTGCCGCACTCACCCCATGTGGGAAAAATACAACGAGATGACAATGGAGTTTTTTAACGGAATAACAATTGCAGATTTAATGAAAAAGGAAGAATAATCAGAAACAAGCGAAAACTCCGACCGGAAACGGTCGGAGTTTTTTACTCTTATTTTTCAAAGCGCTTTTATATCGCTGTCTGTAAGCGTTTCGATTCCGTTTTGCTTAAGCACGTTTTCAGCGGCGGCGTTGTCCCCTACCCTGAGAACGACATATGCCCCAAGCGCGGGCGCCGTAAACGCGTACATATAATCAATGTTTATTCCCGCCTTATCCAGAACCGTTAGAATTCCGCTTAAGGAGCCTGTCTTGTCCGTCATCTTAACGGCAAGCACATCGACCGCAGACATTATGTTTTCGCCCTTAAGCGCGCTCTGCGCTTTTTCAAGGTCTGAAACGATAAGCCTTAAAATACCGCAGTCACTGCTGTCGGCTATACACATCGCGCGGATATTTACGTCCGCGTCCGAAATGCGCTTAACGATTTCGGAGAGCTTTCCCGTTTCGTTTTCAAGAAAAACCGTAAGCTGTTTTATTGCCATAAAAATACCCCCGTTTCATTTAAATTCAGTCATGAAGCTTGCGCTTGTCAATTACTCTTACAGCCTTGCCCTCGCTTCTGGTGATAGAATGCGGCGACATAAGGTGAACCTTCGGCCCTATTCCGAGCATTGTTCTCAAAGCGCTTTCGAGAGCCTTTTCCTTTGCCTGCAAATCGCTTATCTTATCCGAAAACTGCTCGGGAGGAAGCTCAACGTTTATATCAAGCGTGTCGGTGTTGTTTACTCTGTCGACTAAGATCTGGTAGTTGGGCGGATAGCCCTCTTTCAGAAGAACAGCCTCTATCTGGCTTGGGAATACGTTTACTCCGCGGATTATCATCATATCGTCGCTTCTGCCCATAGGCTTGCTCATTTTTACGTGAGTACGTCCGCAGGAGCATTTTTTGCGCGTAAGAACGCAGATGTCGCGCGTTCTGTAACGCAGCAGCGGAAACGCCTCTTTATCGAGGGCGGTAAACACAAGCTCGCCCTTTTCTCCCTCGGGTAAGACCTCTCCCGTATCCGGGTCGATTATCTCCGCGTAGAAATGGTCTTCGTTTATGTGCATTCCCGTCTGCTCTTCGCATTCAAACGAAACGCCGGGGCCGCTTGTTTCGGTAAGCCCGTAGATGTCATAAGCCTTTATTCCGAGGCTCTTTTCAATGCCTCTGCGCATTTCCTCCGTCCACGGCTCCGCGCCGAAAATTCCCGCCTTGAGCTTGTTGTCCTCGGGCTTATAGCCTGCCTCCGCAAGGCTTTCGCCTATGTACGCGGCGTAAGAGGGCGTACAGCAAAGGATAGTTGCTCCCAAGTCCATCATAAACTGTATCTGCCGCTCAGTGTTTCCCGACGACATAGGAAGCGTAAGACACCCTACCTTGTGCGAGCCGCCGTTCAGTCCGGGGCCGCCCGTAAACAAGCCGTAGCCGTAGCATACCTGGCAGACATCCTCGTTTGTACCGCCCGCCGCAACTATAGCTCTCGCGCAGCAATCCTCCCAAAGGTCAATATCCGCCTGTGTGTAAAACGCGACAACGCGTCTTCCTGTCGTACCCGAGGTTGACTGGATACGCACGCAGTTTTTGAGATCCGTTCCGAGAAGTCCGTAAGGATACGCGTCTCTCAGGTCGTCCTTTGACAAAAACGGAAGCTTTTTGATATCGTCTACGCTTTTGATATCCTCGGGCTTTACTCCCTTTTTGTCCATAAGGTCTCGATAATACTTCACGTTGTCGTAAACGTGACGGACCTGCTTTACGATCTTCTCGTTCTGGATCTCGAGGATCTTTTCGCGGGACGCGGTCTCGATCTCTTCCTGGTAGTAATTAGGCATTGGGTTGAACCTCCTTCATAATATTGCCCAGACTGTCGATAAACCCCCATCTGCTTTGTCAGCCGCACCACGGCAACCAAATGGTTAGCCGTGGCACGGCTTTCGCGCATCTGGGGGCTTCTCGGCAGTCTGAATAATTCTTTTTCAACTAAATTTTTAACTACTAAATCCTAACTCAAAGGCTTTTTTGTTAATGTCAACGAACTGCGGCTTTACGATCTTTTCAATCGCCGAAAGCCATTTTTCCTTGTCAATGTCGAAATACTTTGACAGCCTGCCCATAAGCACGATGTTTACCGCCTTCGCGCTTCCCGCCTCTTCGGCAAGCTTCAGCGCGTCTATCTCGTCTACAAAAACGCCCTTGTTTTTAAGCTCATCGAGGATATTTTCGGGATACTCCGCCGCTCCCGTGATAACGGGCATGGGGTCTATCTGCTGTACGTTTACTACGATCTTTCCGCCGTCTTTGAGGCAATTTACATATCTCGCCGCCTCAAGCTTTTCAAATGACACGATAAAGTCCGCTTCTCCCTCGGAAATTACGGGAGAATAGACCTTGTCGCCAAAGCGGACATAGGTTACTACCGAGCCTCCGCGCTGGCTCATTCCGTGAACCTCGCTTACCTTTACGTCATATCCCTCGTCGGTAAGCAGAGCGCCGAGAAGCTTGCTCGCGAGAAGACTTCCCTGCCCTCCTACTCCGACTATCATTACGTTTTTTGTCTGCATAACTACGTCTCCCCTCTTTTAAGCCTCAATAGCGTCCGTCTTGCACATCTGCGTGCATACCGCACAGCCCACGCACTGCGTCGGGTCGATGACCGCTTTTTTGTTCTTTATGCTTATCGCGGGACATCCGAGCTTCATGCACATCTTACAGCCGACGCACTTATCATTGTTTACCTTAAGAGCGGGCTTAGGCTTTACATATTTAAGCAGCATACAGGGTCTGCGTGAGATGATTACCGACGGCTCCTTTGCGGCAAGCTCTTCCTTAACCGCCTCCTCGCACTGCTTCAGATCATACGGGTCAACAACCCTCACTCTCTTTATGCCGATAGAGCGGACAAATTCCTCGATATTTACGGCGGTCGCCGGCTCGTTCTTGATGTTGTAGCCCGTGGTAGGATTCTGCTGGTGTCCGGTCATTCCCGTAATAGAATTGTCCACGATTATTACCGTAGAATTGGAATTGTTGTACGCTATGTTTACAAGTCCCGTCATTCCCGAATGCATAAAGGTCGAGTCGCCGATAACGCAGACGGTGTTCTTTTCTGTATCCTCGCCGCCCGCCTTGTTAAAGCCGTGGATACCAGAGACCGACGCGCCCATGCAGAGCGTGGAATCAAGAGCGAACAGCGGAGCGGCGCTTCCGAGAGTATAACAGCCGATATCTCCGAGCGCGGTTATCTTATTCTTGGCGAGCGTATAGAACATTCCCCTGTGCGGACAGCCCGCGCACATAACAGGCGGTCTTACGGGTACGGGGTTGTCGAGGTTTACGGTCTTGGGAAGCTCCAGACCAAATGCCTTTTTGACAGTAGTCTGGTTGTATTCTCCGAGCGGCGAGAACATTTCTTTTCCTACGCATTTTACGCCAAGCTTATTCAGGTGACTTTCGATAATTCCGTCAAGCTCTTCTATTACATAGAGCTTTTCGACCTGCGCCGCGAAATCGCGGATAAGCTTTTCGGGGAGAGGATTTACCATTCCGAGCTTAAGAACATAAGCCCTATCTCCGAAAACCTCTTTTACATACTGATAGCAAGTGCCCGCGCAGATTATTCCTATTTTGTTATCCGTTCCCTTTTCAACTCGGTTGAGCGGGCTTGTCTCGGCAAATTCCGCAAGCTTTTTCGTGCGCTCCTCAACAAACGGGTGGCGCTTTACGGCGTTTGCGGGAGCCATTATGTATTTCTGCGGGTTCTTCTCGTACTCGGGCAGCGGTATCTCGACACGCTCCGAAAGCTCGGTAATGCTCTGCGAGTGCGCTATTCTCGTACACATTCTGAACAGCACGGGAGTATCGAACTTTTCGGAGATCTCATACGCTTCCTTTACGAAAGCCTTTGCCTCCGCAGAATCCGACGGCTCGAGCATGGGAACCTTGGCGGCGATAGCGTAGTGTCGGGAATCCTGCTCGTTCTGTGAGGAATGCATTGCGGGGTCGTCTGCTACAAATATAACCATTCCGCCCGTTACTCCCGTATAAGAGAGCGTAAACAGCGGGTCTGCCGCGACATTAAGCCCGACGTGCTTCATAGCGCAGGCGCTGCGCGCTCCTCTCAGCGACGCGCCGAAAGCGGTCTCAGCCGCGACCTTTTCGTTAGGCGCCCACTCGCAGTATATCTCGTCGTATTTCGCCGCGAACTCGGTTATCTCCGTTGAGGGAGTTCCGGGGTAGGACGAAACGAGCTTTACTCCCGCCTCGTAAAGTCCTCTGGCTATCGCCTCGTTTCCGAGCATAAGTTTTTTCATTGCAAAATATCCTTTCTCAAAATTAGATTTCCAATATTCATTTTCACGAAAAATCGTTGAAATTTATTTGTTTTTGTGCTACAATAATCATGTTGATTTCATACTTAAGGAGAGAAATTATGATCATAGATTTCCACACACACACGTTTCCCGATAAGATCGCGGAGAAGACAATAGCCTATCTCGCGGAAAAAGGCAACGTAAAGCCGTTTCGCGAGGGTACGCTCTCCTCTCTTAAAGAAAGCATGAAGAAATCGGGAACAGACTATTCGGTCATTCTTCCCGTGGCGACCGTTCCGAAACAGGTCGAGTCGATAAACAGGCTCGCGGCGGAGCTTAACGGAAAGGACGGGATAATCTACGCGGGGGCTATTCACCCCGACTATGAGGATATTGACGGCGCGCTTGATTTTATCAAAAGCGCGGGGCTTTTCGGCATAAAGCTCCACCCGGATTATCAGGACGTTTATTTCAACGACCCTAAGGTTTTAAAGATACTCGAGCGCGCCGCAAAGCGTGGACTGTATACCGTAACTCACGCGGGAATTGACGTAGGCTATCCGAATGACGTTCACTGTACGCCGGATATGGTGCTTGAGGTCCTTGATAAGCTGAAAGGAATTATCGACAACAAGCTGATATTAGCGCACTTAGGCGGCTGTGACCTTCCGGACGAGGTCATTGAAAAGCTCTGCGGAAAACCCGTTTACATGGACACGGCGGTCGTTCTGGACCGCTATCCGGAAAAATCCGTCGAGATAATCAAAGCTCACGGCGCGGACAAAATACTGTTCGCGACGGATTCTCCGTGGGCCGACCAAAAGGCGTTTATCGAGCTTTTGAAAAGCTTTGGTTTTTCCGAACGCGAAAACGAAAAGATGTTCTCGGAAAACGCCCAAAAAATCCTCTCAGACGCGGGGATCAAACTATAAACATTATAGCATTTTTGTTGAAAAAAGTCAACCCTCGGCTTTAATTTGGTTAAATTTAGACAAAGACTTTATGAATATGCCACTTCCGATATTAACAAGTCTTTAACTATCCGTTGTTTTTTTGTGTAATTACCAAACATTCAAAGCAAAACCGCAACAATGCACAAAAACATTTATGATTGTTGTGTATTTTATATAAATTTCGACAAAGTCATTGACTAAAACAGAATATTGTTGTATAATAAAAGAGAATATAGTCGGACTGTAGCTCATATCTGCTATCGTCTGTAAAACACATCGTATAAAAATCAAAAAGGGGGGAATATGCTTTTATACTAATTGTATAAAAGCAAGGGGTCATGTTTGTAACTATAAACGAGGATAAATGTATCGGCTGTAACGCCTGCATAAGGGTCTGCCCGGTAAACGACGCGAACACCGCAAAGCTCGCGCCGGACGGAGAACATTCTATCATCACCATAGACAAGGAAAAATGCATATCCTGCGGGGCGTGCGTCAAAGGCTGTATCCACGGCGCGAGAAGCTACAGCGACGACACGGAGCAGTTTTTCAATGACATCAGAAACGGCAAGGACATAACCGTGCTTGTCGCTCCCGCTTTCCGTCTGACGGAACCCGATGCCGACGCTATGCTCGCTCACCTGCGCGAGATGGGGGTAAAACTTATCCACGACGTTTCCTTCGGCGCGGATATCTGTACATATATGCATATAAAGGCTGTAAGAGAAAAGCGCTGCGGAAAGATAATCTCACAGCCCTGCCCCGCGTTTGTCGAGTATGTGCTTAAGCACAAGCAGAGCCTTATTCCCGTGCTCTCGCCCGTTCATTCGCCTTTTGGCTGCGGGGCGGTATATCTCAGAAAATACGAGGGCGTTTCGGGCGCAATAGCGTTTCTTTCCCCCTGCATCGCCAAGAAATTCGAGCTTGAAGACACGGGACTCGCGCAGTACAACGTGACATTCAAGCGCTTTGCGGAATATATGAAGAAGAACTGCAATTATGACAGAAGGGCGACGTTTAAGTTTGACAACACCAGAGCTTTCTGCGGAAAGATCTACCCCAGGCCCGGCGGACTTAAGGACTGCTTACAGCACGCCGTTCCGGGACTTGACGTAAGAAACTGCGAAGGCGTAGGTCATCTTTATCATACTCTTGATTTCTACGAAGCCGCAAGCGAAGCGGACAGACCCGCGGTGTTTGACGTTCTGAGCTGTGCCAACGGCTGTATTTCGGGTCCCGGCACAAATTATGAGGAATCCAAGGTATTTACCTATATGAGCCGCGCGAGCAGCGTAGGAAACGAGGCCTTTACACAGCGTGAAAATCAGGCGGGCAGATACAGCCTTAAAACTGATAAGCAGTTCCAGTGGTTTGAAAAGCACCTTAAATTCGAGGACTTTGTAAGGACCTACACACCTAAAGATTCGCACAGACTCAGCGTGACCGACTCTGAGATAAGAGACGCATACGGAACTCTTATGAAGAGGACCCGCGAGGAGCAGTGCTTCGACTGCCGCGCGTGCGGATATGATTCCTGCCGAGAAATGGCAATAGCGATAGCGAGGGGCGTAAATATCCCCGAAAACTGCCACCAGTATGCCGTTAAACAGTCAAGCGCCGCTCATCTTAACGCTCTTGAGGCACAGAGATCGGTGGAAGATCAGCACAAGTCCATTGTAGACGCTGTAGGAAGCATACTTGGCAACATTGAAAGTATATGCGCCAACACCGACACAATAAACACCCAGTGTACTGAAAACAACGGCGAGATGGCTTCCGTCAAGGAAATGATAGCTCAGCTCAACGAAAAGTGCGCGGAAATAGATTCGGCTGTATCGGGTATCATCGAGGTAAACGAGAGGTACAAGAAGATGTCCGACTCTATTTCGAACATAACCGACCAGACTCACATCCTCTCTATAAACGCCTCAGTAGAGGCGGCAAGAGCCGGAGAGTTCGGAAAGACATTTTCCGTTGTCGCTCAGGAGATACGCACTCTTGCCTCGCATACCCGCGATACCACGAAAATTGTTACGGAAAACGACAAGTTTGTAAAAACCGAAACCGACAGAGTTTTAACCACCGCCAAGGAAATTGAGGAGTTGGTAAAAAAGCTCGAGGAAATTATGGCGAGAGTAAACGCAAACGTTGTCGGAACATCCGAAACCGGTGAGGGTATAAAGGAGCTTGCCGAAAGCATAAGAGGCGTGGCAAGCGTGCTTCACGGATAAATTTATCCCGTAAAATCGTTTAAGGCATTAAAACGCGCAGGTCCGATATCGGATCTGCGCATTTTTTGTTTTAATAAATCGTATCATATATTTTCGCGTGCTGTAAGCCTTTTCTTCACTGAATTGTAGCACACGAAAAACGCCGGTATTAAAAACAAGTCGGCGAGTACCCAAGCAAGCGGGTTAGCTAAGCATATAGCCTCAAACCCGAACACCGGGACCAGCGCAAGCGCCGCCGCTCCTCTCGCCACAAGCTCCGATACTCCCGCGTAAAGCGCGACCTGCGAATATCCCATGCCTTGTATCATAAACCTTACGATGTTTACAAACGCCAAGGGTATGTAAAAAAATGAGTTTATCATCAGAAAGTGACGCGAGTATTCTCTTATAAGCCCGATGTTTTCGGCTGTTTTCGGGTCTGAAGCGTCTAAAAACAGCGCCGACAGATCTCCGCCGAACAGTATGGCTATTACCATTGCCGCTATCGACCAGATTATTCCTAAAATAATACAATCGAACAGTCCACGTCTTACTCTCTTAAGCTCGCCCGCGCCGATATTCTGTCCGCCGTATGTAGCCATGGTGCTTCCCATTGCGTCAAACGGACAGCACATAAACTGTCCTACCTTGTTTCCCGCCGTGACCGAAGCCATATATACCGAGCCCAAACCGTTCACCGCGGTTTGCAGTATGATAGTACCGATAGCTGTTATAGAATACTGAAGCCCCATCGGAAGCCCGACCGCGCAAAGTCTGCCGATGTATCTGAAATCGGGTTTTAAGTCGGCTTTTTTAAGATGCAGAAGCTCCATTCTTTTTATAATGAATATCAAACACAAGACCGACGAAAACGCCTGCGATATGACTGTCGCCACGCCCGCGCCAGAAACGCCCATTCCAAGCACAACGATAGTGAAAATATCAAGCGCTATATTAAGCAGGCTTGAGATCACGAGGAATATGACCGGCGTTCTGCTGTCTCCGAGAGAACGGATAAAGCCCGAAAGAATATTGTAGCAAAACGTAACGGGAATACCGAGAAAAATCACGAAGATATAATCGTACGCCTGTCGGAAAACGTCCTCGGGCGTGTTCATCCATTCGAGAATTTTTCCGCACAAAAGACAGGTAGCCGTTGTGAGAACCGCGGCGAAAACAATGGTTATCCAGATGGTATTTCCGACATATTTTCTGAGCGTCTCATAATCTTTAGAGCCGAATTTCTGCGCTACGGGAATGGCAAATCCCGCGCATACACCGATAACAAAGCCGATTACCAGAAAGTTTACCGAGCCTGTAGAGCCTACTCCCGCAAGCGCGTCCAGACCGATATACCTTCCTACCACTATCGTATCGACCATGTTGTAGAACTGCTGAAACAGTATCCCGAAAAACAGCGGAAGCATAAAGCCTAAAATAAGCTTCATAGGCGGACCCTTTGTAAGGTCGCGCACAGATGTTTTTGACATAAAAATCCACTCCTTAACAGCGGACAGTATTGAAAACCAAACGCACTCGGGTTCTACCGAGCGCGTCCAAGGCTTTACTGTAAACCGTTATATCCATTTCTTCAAGCGTTTGTCTGTTATTTCCTCCCCGAGGACATGGCTTATCTCCCATATATCGGGAGCGTTTGCGTGACCCGTAAGGGCAATTCTCAGCATATTTGTGATATGCACTATGCTGCCCTTATACTGCTCGGGGTTTTTCTTATAATCCTTCGGCTTTACCGCGAAATTCAGCTCGGCGGTTATTGCCTTTACCTTTTCAAACCAAGCGGGCTGGTCATCGGAATGGTCGTAGGATGCGAGATATTTTTCAAAAAACAGCTTTCTCGTCGCCTCGTCAACCTCTTCGGGCATTTCGTCGGATATCTCAAACGTTTCGTCATAATAAAACGACATAAACTCGCACGCCTGCTTCCAGCTTGTTATATCCTTACGGGGATTGTTTCCGCTTTTACCGACGTTAAGCGCGTTTATTGTGCGTTCGGGATATTTTTTGAGAAGCTCCGCAAAGCGCTCGTTATATTTTTCACACCATCTCAGCCACTTTTTGTAAACCTCTTCCGGCTTCATTCTTCCGATAACTTCCTTGGAAATGTTGTTAAGCTTGTCGAGGTCTACAAGCGCGCCGGAGTTTGACATTTTCTCGAGCGAAAACGGAAAGTCAAGATAATTGCTGTCGGGGTTTGCGAGCCGCCATTCCTCAAAGTTGGAGTTTAATATCGTCAGCAGAAACTCCCACACAGCCGCCTGATAAAAGCCCTCCTGCTGATAGTACTCAAGCGAAAGCTCGGGGTCTTTGCGCTTTGAGAGCTTGCGCTTGCCGCCGTTATCAAGCTTCTGAAGCGTGGCGGTGTGACAGTATATCGGCATCTCCCAGCCGAATGTATTAAACAGCTCGACGTGCATAGGAAGCGAGGATATCCACTCGTCTCCGCGGATAACGTGCGTAGAACGCATCAGATGGTCGTCAACAACGTGCGCGAAATGATAGGTGGGAATGCCGTCGCTTTTCAAAAGCACAAAGTCCATGTTGTTTCTCGGCATTTCGAGCTTTCCGCGTATCGCGTCGTTTACGCTTATATACTCGTCCGTTTCAGCTCCGCGATAGCGAAGTACCCACGGCTTTCCCGCCGCGATATTTTCCTTTATCTGCTCGATTGAAAGCGAACGGCTCTTTTCGGCGTATTTTCCGTAAATGCCGGGATTTTCCTTGTTTTTTTCCTGCTCCTCTCTGATCGCCGAAAGCTCCTCTTCCGTGAGAAAGCAAGGATAAGCCAAGCCCCGCTCTACAAGCTGCTTTGCGAAAACATGATAAATTTCCTTACGCTTACGCTGACGGTAAGGTCCGTAATTTCCGTTATCGCCGTCAGCCGTAGCTCCCTCGTCAAAAAGCACGTCATAAAACGCCATTGAGCCGATTATTGTTTCGACCGCGCCCTCTACCTCGCGCTTGTTGTCGGTGTCCTCTATTCTGAGATAGAACACTCCGCACGATTGATGGGCAAGCCGCTCGGCAATTATCGCGTTATACAGATTCCCCAGGTGCACAAAGCCCGTAGGAGACGGACCTATTCTCGTTACGCAGGCGTTTTCGGGCAGCGTTCTTTTCGGAAAGCGCTGTTCCATATCCTCGCGCGTCAGTTTTGTTTCGGGAAAAAGAAGCGTTGCAAGCGCATTGTAGTCCATATTCAAATTCCTTTCACTGTTAAATTGTATTACTCGTAGATAACATTTATTTTACTCTTTTTTAGCATTTTTGTCAAGCGGATTTTACAAAAAGTCTTTGGAAAAGGGGTCTGGGGAAAAACCTTTCTACAGAAAGGTTT
>JAFLUF010000029.1 GCA_022508925.1 Oscillospiraceae bacterium
TTCATTGGGAACGTTGTTTTCTGTAAGGATATTACGAAATCTTTTTTGTAAAGGTCAGACAGCGTTTTGCGCGTAGCGCATAATGCGTGCAGTACGTCCCATACGTTAGGTGGGTAGCGGCATAGAAGTATTCTAAATCGTTACAGACAAACACGGCGGGATATGCGATCCCACTGCATCGAAAAAGGTGCGGTGGGGTTTAGTCTTTCTAACGATCTTTGCACAGAGGGTGCTCTCCCTCTGATTTTTTCTTTCAGTGAGGTAAATTAAAAACTTTTGTGGTTGTTCTTCGGATAGAAATAGGGATAATCGGACACAACAGAATTTTTATCGCGAAGAACATCGACGGAGAATTGAGCTGCTTGGTTTTTACATTCAATGATTGATTTTTTTAATGCTGTGTGATATAATAAATACAGTGGCATTGCAAGTATAGGAGGACTTATGGGACGCTTTTCGACAACTGTACATATCCAAAACAATATTGAGAGAATAAGGTTAGTCAATACTTTTTGCGACATCATGAAAAAGCGCGGCTTTGCGCCGTGTTCGGAGGACGAGGCGGCGGTGTCGTATTTGTTTGCGTTCGGCGAGGATTGGGTGACGCTCGCGAACGAGGACTACAAGGACAACCCCAAAAAGTCGTCCGCCGATATTCGCGAAATATCGGCGGCGCTGAAAACAATCGCGTTTTCCGTCGAGGTCGTTGACAGCGATTTCGCGGTTCTGAAATTATTCTGCGGCAGTTATTCGGACGAGGTTGTTGTCGGCGACGGTTCGGGGTATGGTATTGAAGAACCTTCGCGCGGAAACCGCGAATGCTGGGAGCCGCTGCTTGCGGGCGGAAAAATGTGGGAAGAATTTTCGCAAACCGCCGAAAAGGAAAACACATTTGTTGAGGATACGCTCGCCGAGCTTGCGGAGATTCTCGGAATAGCTCCCGACTATATTTGCGCCGATTATTCCGAGCTTTCGGAGGGCGATTCAAACGAAAACTTAAGTCAATTGCATTTCAAAAAAGCCAAAGAGAAATCTATGACATTAAACGCGGCTTTCATTCAGGTTTTCGGCGAGGCTCTCGAACCGCTTGGGTTCAAGAAAATCAAGGGTAGATATCCGTATTTTGTGCGCGTAGTGAACGATGAGATAATCCATTATGTATCAGTCGGTGATGAAACAGCTGACGGCAGAGGAGATTGCGGTGTAAGATACAAATGCTTTAATGTGTTTTGCGGCGTATGGACTGTGTACAACAGTGATATTGATTTTATTACAAATACGAAAATAATAAGAGACAGTATAAGCGATGTTTATACTCGAACTCATTGGTGTGACTGTGATATGAATTATCGCGCATCTATTATGGCATTTTACTACAATCCAACCGACACCAAATCCATAATTAACGCGCTGAAAAGAGCTTTGGCGGTGACGGAAAAACATGTTCTTCCTGTGATAGGTGAGGCGGTAACGCTTGAACAATGTATGGATTATCTTGATGTGATGGGGCACTATATTTATCCGACCTTGGGCAGTAGCGATGAAAGCCTTTTATGTACAAGATTGTTTACGGCAGATGAATATGTTATGTTTTGTGACAGAAGCCGAGAACGTGAGATTGCACAATGCCGCAGTGAACTCGATTCGCATTCCGGTCTAACCCCCAAAAGAAAGATGTCTCTTGAAACAAGAATAAAAATTGTTATGGAAGAACGTGATGAGAGAAAGAAAAAGGATTATGAAATTTTCACCAATCCGGAGCTGCAGGAAAGGGCTCCTGCGGAATTGGAACGCCGAAAAGCGGCGAACACTGAACTGCTCAGAAGCTACGGGCTGGAGTTATAGGTAAAAACCATAGAAAAAAGGCATTATCGATTATGCAGTCGGTAATGCCTTTTCTTATTCTCTGCGCTTGTTGCGCTCTTTCATCAGCTCGTCCGTGAGAGCGTCGTTCAGTTATAACACATTTCCTTCCAAAATTAAAACGTTTTTGGAGAAATCTGACCGAAATGACAGCACAGCATAAGGATAGCGGTTGAAAAAATCGTTAAAACGACCAATTTTAGCGCTTTTTGTGCAAAATGTATATTGCAATTTTCCCTTATAAGTGATAAAATAAAGTAATAAGACAATTTTTGACAGAAGAATTATTATATATTGTCAAAGGGTCTTGTTATATCCTGTTTTTTACAGGGAGGTAAAAAGCTTAAAGCATTGAGGGGAACAATGCGCCGGAAAATTTTTGCTTTCGGTTTTGTGTTTCTCATTGGGGAAAGGAAAAACACATGAAAAACAAGAAAATAATTGCGGCTGCCGCTGTGGCATTGTCGGTCGCGAGCCCCTTTGTCGCGAAGGGACTAAGCTCTGATACCGTCAATGTGCCCGGCGAAACAGGGCAGGTAAACGTCTCTGTTTCTCACGTTCTTGAAATGGTGAGAGATGTTGAGTTTACAGCAGAGCTGACGGGGAACGGCTCTAAGACCTTTACACTTAAAACTGATGAAAACGGCAAAGAGACGTCTTTTACCGGTCTCGCGCAGGGAAGCTATACCCTGAAAGTCTCCGCGGACGGATTCGCGGACTATGTGCAGACCGTAAATGTTGACAGTCAGACCGTCTCTGTAAAGCTTATGACGGGTTTTGCGGAGGGCATAAACTATCAGAACGGCGCGCACCCGGGTACGCTTCTCATCGGTGACGTCAACAATGACGGCAAAGTTGATGATGATGACAGACGAACGCTTGTAAACGCGGTTGACAGCGGTATTACAAGCGGCGTTTCCGACCTGAACGGCGACGGCAATATCGATCTTGTGGATTTGGAATATCTTGCGAAGGGTTACAATATCACGCAGGACACACAGGCTGTTCCCGAAACGCTTATTTCTACGGAGGTCATCACGCCCTCTCTCGGTGTTAATACGGGTATAATATCGGGCAGTATTGACAGCCTTTTGGGCAAAAACGGCGGCGTTTCGCTCTCGTCCAAAAGCGGCAATATCTCCGCCGATACTCCCGTTATACTTCAGTTTGACATAAACGGAAGCGGCAAGGCTTCGTATGCGGACGGCATAGTTATCGGCGTATCCGAGGATAATCCCGTAAAGAACGCGGAAGTTGATATCGTCTATACCGACGCGGCCGGCAAAGAATATACACAGGTTGCTCTTATCGAGGGCGGCGGAAGCGTTCATCATTTGCTGAACAGTGAGGACGTATTAGTAGAAGTCGACAGCCGCGGAAATATACATATAAATTTAGGCTCACAAATAGCCGTTAAGAAAGTAACATTCGTTATCTCGCAAATGCTTACAAACAACAGTCTTGCCGAGATATCCTATGTTGAGTTTGTAAACGGCATGGAAAACAAAATTCCCGAGCCCGACGCTGATGTCCCCGAGGGGCTTGCCGCAGCGGCGGGCAACAAGTCGTTTGTTCTTAACTGGAACAGCTGTGTTAATGTTACGGGATATGAGGTCGCGATAACGCACGGCGGAGTTACCGAGACAAAGCGCGTTGCGGGAAGCTCGCTTTCCGTAACGGATTTCGGCGGCAAAGAGCTTGAAAACGGCGCCGCGTATACCGTTAAGGTGCAGTCGGTAAACGGCGCGTGGAAAAGCGGCTGGTCCGACGCGATAACCGTTGTTCCAAAAGCCTCCGCAAAGCCGGGCAAACCCGACAATGTTACCGCGGTCGGCGGTTACAGGAGCATTGACGTATCCTGGAAAAAGGCCGAGGACGCGGAGTGGTACAATGTCTACTACAAGCTTTCGAGCGAAAGCGCTTATACAAAAATTTCCGGCGTCAAAGGGCTTAAGCTCACTGTTTCCGATCTTGCTAATGAGGCGGAATACAGTATTTATGTGACCGCGGAGAACGAGCACGGCGAAAGCTCTCCCTCGCTTACGGCTACGGCAAAAACTACGAGCATTGATCCGCCAGTTATGCCTAAATTCCACCTCATAAATACGGGTGAGAACGGCGAAAAGGGAGATCACATCGTCTCGGCGCGGTATAACTTCGGCACATCAATAATCGGCAGCAGATACGACGCGGACGGCGAAAAGACCGCCTGGGCAGTTGTCGATAAAGACCCCGAGTCATACTATATATACAACTCATGGGACGGCGGCGGCTTTAACGCGCTCGGAAATCACGGGCTGTTCTTCGAGTTTGACGAGGAATATACTATCCGGAGCTTCGCGCTGCATGAGGCTGTTCCCATAAGTCCGGACCTCGCTTATGTCAAGGTAAACTGTTGGGACGCAAACGGCAATATCACCGCTTCGGGCAGTGTTTCCATAAGCAAGAAATATGACGCCAACGGTCGCGCTTACTATGTCGTAAAGCTTCCGCAGAAAACGCAGGTAAAGCGTATTCAGTTCGGTCTTGCGAGAGCTGTCGCAAGCGGTAACATCAACGTCTCCGAGGTTTATTTCTACTATTACGACCCGATCGAAGAGGATATCGAAGCGCTGTACGCGGACGACCTGCACCTTGTGCTTAAGTCAGACGTAACACAGGCTGATATTGACGCGCTCAGAATGCGCATGAACACTCCCGATGAAGTAAGCGGAGAGCTTAATCCGGATAGAGAAGTTCTCGAAAGAGAGCTGAAAAACGCGGAGGATATCCTGAACGCGAAAAACCTCGGCGAGCCTGTATATATTCACAATACCATAACCACCTCCGACGTAAACCGCGGCTTTGGCGGACTTAACGCGTGGCAGCCCCTCGGCGTTACGGCGGCGGCAGGCGACACCATAACCATATATGTAGGTCACAATACAAAAGCTACGGGCGCGGCTACCAATCTCCAGCTTGTGGCTACTCAGTATCATGCCGAGTCCGGAGCGTTCGTAAAGGTAGTCGGAACGCTTAAGGTCGGCGCTAATGTTATCACTATACCCAAAATATGGACGATCGATAAGGAATCCGGCGGCGCGCTGTATGTTCAGTACACGGGCAGCAACTCAAACGATATCTACGCGGTACGCGTAAGCGGCGGCGTCAAGGTGCCGATACTCGATCTGTACGGCGTTGATACCGAATCGGAAAAGCTCGAAAGAGCCGAAAAATACATAGCGGAGCTTGAAGAATATGTTGCGGATATCGAAAAGCTCCACGCGGAATATCACGCGGCCTCGGGCAATATAAACGTCAACAAGTATGATTTTGAGGCGCAGAACTGCATTCTCGGCGCTTCGGATATACTGCTCGACGATATGCTTCTGTCGCTGCCTGCACAGCAGATACTTGCCGGCGCAGGTTCGGGCAACGCCTCTGACAAGGCGGCGCGCGTTGTTTCTTCAATGAACGCCATGGAGGATATGCTTAATTTGTTCTATCAGCACAAGGGGCTTAACAAAAACGCCGCCAACGAAATTGACCGTTTCCCCAAAACGCACCTCAATATCCGCTATCAGAGAATGTTCGGCAAAGCGTTTATGTACGCGTCCGGAAACCATATCGGTATCGAGTGGAACGAGACAAAGGGTATGCTCGGTTCTGTTCCCGTAGTTTCGGACGATAACGGAAAATATATCAGCGGAAATTACTTCGGTTGGGGTATCGCTCATGAGATAGGGCACTGCATCAACCAGAGCGTTTATGCCGTTGCGGAGATAACCAACAACTACTTCTCGGTGCTTGCTCAGGCAAAAGACACTAACGACAGCGTAAGATTCAAATATGACAGCGTTTATGAAAAGGTAACATCGGGCGTAAAAGGTCAGGCTTCCAACGTGTTTACACAGCTTGGTATGTACTGGCAGCTCCACCTGGCGTATGACGATACTTATAACTACAAGACCTTTGAGAACCATGGAGAACAGCTTGAAAGCCTTTTCTTCGCGAGGGTGGACAGTTATGCCCTCACGCCTTCCTCCGCGCCCGCTCCCAAGGGGATCGCGCTTACGCTCAGCGGCGGCACAGACCAGTGTCTCATGCGGCTGGCTTGCGCGGCGGCGGAAAGAGATCTGCTCGAGTTCTTCGAGCGCTGGGGCAAAATTCCCGACAGCGCTACGGTTCAGTATGCGAGTCAGTTCCCGAAGGAAGAAAGAGCAATTTACTACATTGACGATTACTCTCATGTATACCGAATTGAAAATTTTGGCGGCGGTTATCTGGGCACAAACGGCGATAAAAACGCAGTGAGCGCGTCGGCGTCGGTTTCTCCGGTAAGCGCTTATCGGATAAACTTCAAGCTCGCTTTTGAGAATATCCCCAAGGACGAAGTTTTAGGCTATGAGATAATTCGTCTGACGACCTCGGGCGGCAGGATAAACAGGGAAGTTGTTGGCTTTACGACAAGCGACAGCTTTACGGACAATGCCGCGGGGCTTAACAACAGAGTCGTTTCCTATGAGGTGGTTTTGGTTGATAAGTACCTCTACCGTTCCGCTCCTATGGAACTCGAGCCGATAAAGATCCAGGACGACGGAAGTCTTGACAAGAAGTGGTGGACTGTCACATCTTCGGGAATTACCGCGGCAAGCGTTCCCGAGACAGATTCGGCAGACGAATACGATCCTTGCGCTCCCAAGGCGGAAGATCCCGTTAAGCTTGCGGCTGACGGCGATACGGGCACGGAGTACAACGGAACGCTCTCGGCAAATTCCGAGATCGTGTTCGAGTTCAATAAGCCTGAAACCATATCGGGCTTTAAGTACACCGCGGGAAGCGGCACCCCGATAGGCGATTATACGCTTATGGCGCGTGTAAACGGCATATGGACACAGGTGGCGTTCGGCACTCTCGGCGGCAGTAAGACCGTTTATTTTGAAAACGCGGACAGAAAGTATGTCAGCACCTATTCCGCTGACGCTGTAAAGCTTGTGATATCATCGGCGTCGGGTCAGGATATTTCCATTGCAGAATTTGATGTGCTTGGCGTGACGGGAGACAATGTGGATTTCAGAAGAACGGGCGACGGCACTGCCGTGATAGGTGTTCTCACCGATGATTATAAATTCGGAAGCGGCAAAGACGATTTTATCCCCGCGGGCTCAATATTATTTACAGGCAGCTATAAGGGCAGTCCCGCATACAATGTGGTGATGTTATTCGATCAGAACGGCGATATAGTCGGCGGTATGACCTCCGACGGTCAGCTAAGAGCACAGCAGATAATCCTTGCGGACGATCCCGCGGACGGACTTATCCAGAATGTCTCGGACGGAACCTGGATATACTGGATAGGACCCGGCGACGCGCTTAACGGCGTTACGAGGGTGCGAGCGGAGCTTTACCGCGTAAATAACGCGCTCACCAATGAAGGTCAGAGACTTGTCAGCGATACGCTGTTTATCGATCTGCCCGCCGACCTTCCCGAAATTACACTCGGAAACGGCTCTTGAAAGCCGAAAACTGATTGAATTACGGAAAGGAACACATTGAGTTATGATAAGATACAAACCTAAAGCTTTTGAGCTTATCGCCTTTATCACGGCACTTATGCTGTGCGTTATGTCAATGACGGTTTCGGCGGCTGAGACGGGAACGATCGAGCTTAAGGCAAACGGCGGCGAGGCGCAGCTTATAATGGATTTCCCTCAGGCCGCCGCGGAGGAGATAGCTTCAATGCAGTTGTCTCTGAGTATTTCGATGACAGGCGGCTCCTCTGCCTCGGGAGCGGATGTCGAGTTTGTTTTTGACAGCGGGCTTTCCTCAAAAATAGCTGAAGCCCGATATCACAGCGATACAGGCCTTCTCAATATCTATCTTTCCGGCACGGAGGCGTTGTTTCAAAAAAATTTGCCGCTTACGGTAGGCAAGGTCAGGTTAAGCGGCAATAACGCTTCGGCGTCGGTGAGTGTTGTCAGAAGCTCGATAAAATTCGTAAGGGGCGGCGAGCTTATATCGCCCTCCGATGTCAGATACCCTCAGGCGGTAACGATATCGACGGGAGGCGAAACTTCGTCTTCCACGGGCTCTGCTCCTTCATCGAGCAGCAGCTCGTCAGTGCCGGACAGCGCTCCGCCATCAGGCAGCGGTTCGTCAGTATCGGACAGCGCTTCATCATCGGGCGGCAGTCCGTCAACACCAAGCAGCGCGTCGTCATCGGGCAGCAGCCCATCGACGCCTGACAGCGCTTCTTCATCATCGACCGGAAATGCTTCCGGCAGCGCTCCTGTGCCGGCTGTTCCAAACGGCTCGGTTAATGCCGGACCGGTGGACAAGTCTTCTCTTTTGTCGACACTGTCAATAGCCGAAAGCTACAAGCGGAGCGACTATACGGAAAGCAGCTACAGCGCGCTTGTCAAAGTAATGAACAAAGCAAAAACAGTGCTCTCAGACAATAACGCGACGCAGAATGATATTGACAGTGTACTGCTGGAGCTTGAGAATTCCATTGCAATGCTTGTACCAAAGAACGGCGCACCGCCGGAAAACGACAGTTCAGACGGCAGTGATAACGATAATAACAGCAAAGACAATTCGGAAGGCAGTGACTCCTTAATCGGCGCTGAAAGCTCTGAAAGCGTATCAAACGAGAACAATGCGCTCATCTGGGTCATTATTGCCGTAATGGCGGCGCTTATCGGGGCAATCGTCACAATTATAATTGTCTTAAAGCGCAGAAACGTAAAATAATACCTGTGATTCTGTTTTGTTTATTAGTCATAATAAATTGCCGCCGTATCGTTGATACGGCGGTTTTTCTGTTTAATGAATGAAGACATAAATTGAAAATTATTACAGCGTATAATGTCACGTTTTAAACTATGGATTAATTTAATTCATGGGCAAAACCATATAGACTTTTTAACACTTTTATGTTATAATAAAGTCGTAAATTCTTACGAATTTATAGTAAATAAGTAAATAATCAATAAAACGTTCAATGAGGAGCTTTGCAATGAAGAACATTACGGAACAGTTGATCTTATCCCTTGCGCCGAACGCGGCCGCCGCGGCAAACGGCAGAAAGATCTCATCGGGCGGCGGATTTATAAAGCTTTACCGAGCGTCGGACGATACCTTTTTCATGGGCGAATGTAAGGGGAGCGGAAAAAATCCCTATATTACTTCGGCGGATTATATAGACGAAAATCACCCCGTATACCGCTGTTCCTGCCCGAGCAGACAGTTTCCCTGCAAACACTCGCTGGGGCTTATGTATGAGATGATGTCAGACAAGAAATTCGAGGTATGTGAAATACCCGAGGATATCCTTGCAAAGCGTAAAAAGCTCGCGGCAAAGGCAGCTAAAACCGAAAACGCTTCGGACGAATCGCCCGAAGCCGGCGAGAAAGCCGAAAAGAAAAAAGCCGCGGCTAAGAAAACCGCAAATGCCGCGAAAAAGAAAAAGCTCGAAAAACAGCTTGAGGGTCTGGAGCTTTGCGAAAAGGCCGTAAAGGAGCTTATGGCGGCGGGACTGGGAACAATGGGCGGCACCTCTCTTTCAAACTATCAGCAGCTTTCAAAGCAGTTCGGCGATTACTATCTTTTAGGCGTTCAGCGTCTATTTAACCGCCTTATTATTGAGATCACCGAATACCAGAAGGATAATCTGGAGGAGCATTACGACAACGCCATTGACACGCTTGAAAAGCTGTATTCGCTTATTAAAAAATCGCGCAAATACATAACCGAAAAAATTGAAAACGACGACCCTGCCGCTGACGACACAGTTCTTTTCGAGGAGCTCGGCGGAAATTGGAAGCTGACCGAGCTTGAGTCGATCGGAAAGTGCGTGAAAAACGCGCGCATGACCCAGCTTTCATTCTGGGTCGTTTACGACGACGCCCGCAAGGAGTATATCGACACGGGCGTCTGGATAGACCTCGGAAGCGGGAAGATATACCTCACCAAAAATTTCCGCCCTTTAAAGTCGCTTAAATATGTCAAAAGCGACGATTCAACGCTCGGAGCGGTCGATGTGCCGATAATGGCGGTCTATCCGGGCGACGGAAACGTGCGCGCGCGTTGGGAAAACGCGGCGTTCTCCGAGCTTAATGACAGTGATTTCGCAAAGCTTCGCGGGTTTGCCGCAAGCTCAGTTGAAGGGGAAATGAAAGGCATTAAAAACTTCCTGCAAAACGCGATGTCAAACCCGATAATTTACAAGCTCATCGCGTTTTCGCAAATCGGAAAGGTCGGCGATAAGACCGTTCTTAAATCAAAGGACGGCGACACGGTGGCTTTAGAGGATTTCTCAGAGCTTGAGGCGACAGTCGGGCGGCTTGAATTGCTCCCCGACGCGAAGCTGCTTAAAGACGGCGTTATGCTCTGCGGTTTCCATTATAACACAAATGAGCGGAGAATTTCCGCGCATCCGCTTTGCATTATTCCGGACGGCGAAAACGCGGTTGTAAGACTTCTCTATTGATAAAGCGAGGTAAATTATGGATATAACACCGATATTTGAACTCAGAAATCAGCTCCGCGCCGCGGCGATAGCGGGAGCAAACCTCATTTCCGAAAACTTCAGACTTAAAAAGTCAGTTGATGCATTTGAGCCGCTTAAAGCCGCTTCGCCCGTGTTCGGGAAGATATACGAGCTTTCGGCGTCCCTTGTTTCGGGAGACTGCGAGGATACGGCGGGAACTCTTCTGGACACGATAACGCTTGTGGATTCGGTAGTCTGCACGCTTGCAAGCTCGGCTGTCCCGGGAACGGTCGAGGAGCTCCCGATCACGGAGTTTTCCGCAGTGATCACAAACGCGCCGTACTCCGAGCTTTCGGCGCTTATAGACGCGCTGACCTCCTCGGGCAGCGGAAAATACGAGCTTGTAAGCAATACCAGAACCGACCGTCCCGAGCTGTTTAACGATTACAGAGCAAAACCCGCGCTTGTAAAGGGTCTGGGAGCGTCGTATTCAGAGCTTGCGGTCTTGGCTGCAAAGATACTCGAAGATATGGGCGAGGGCGTTGTTTCGCTTTTGAAAAAGGACTTCGACCCCAAGGGAAAAAAGGAAATGGTTCGCCGCGTAAATGTCATAGAAAACGTTTGCGGCGCTTCGGAGAACGCGTTTTACCTCGAACAGCTCGAAAATGCCGAAAAGGACGTAAGAAAGGCGCTTATCTACGCGCTGAGGCACGATGAAGCTAACATCGATAAACTCGCTGAGCTAACGAAAACGGAAAAGGGCAAGGTAAAGACCGCCGCGCTTTCCGCGCTCGCGAACTTTGACTGTGAGAAATCCGCGGCTTTCTTTGATGAGTACATGAAGAAGAAGCCGCTTGAGGTAGTCAAGATAATGGAAAATGTATCGTCGAAGTGGGCAAGCGAGCTTACGGTTCGGCTTATTGACAGCCTGCTCATTGACGATAAGGGGAACAGGATCACGTTCTCGCAAGCAGGTGATTTCAGGAACATTAAGCTGAAAGAAAAGACCGGATTCCCGGAGCTTAACTCCGCGCTCTGGGGCAAATGGGGACCAGAAGTCGAGAAGATATACCGCGAATTTGACAACAAGAACTCGGCGCGGCAGATGTCCGGGCGGCTTGGGGATACCATAATCGTCACAAAAAACGAGAGCCTGAAAGCCCTCGCTATCGAGATGAACAGCCGGATACATAAAGGAAATTACGACTACGCGGAAGCAGTGGCGCGGTTTATGAGCGCGGAGGACTTGACAGACTGGCTGACAAAGAAAGTGGCTGAGCTGAAGCGGCAGACTCTGACAGACCCGAAAGCCGTCAACAAGAGCGATTTTGCGCGTGTTCTGCGAATGATCACATTCAAAAACGGCGGATATGTTCTCACTACACAGCATTGGGACGAAATGGCGGAAATGTGGCGGGATATATCAGTGCCCGTATCGCACCCGATAAAACAGCTTGCGGATATCATCATAAAACACCCCAACGAATATTACAACACGACACTTTTGGGCTGGCTCGACCCGAATGACCGCGAATTCTGCGACAAGATCGGGCAGTTTTACGTTGATCAGTTTATGAAGAACCCGCAGTTTTATCTTAATCTGTTTTCCCTTATCCGTCGTACGGGGCTTAAAAACGTTAAAGGGCTCGCGCGAACGTTTTTTGAATTTCAGACGCTGCCCCAATACGCTTTACATACGTTCTTTAAGATGCTCCCCGGCGATAACGAATACAGGCTTGCCGAGGCGCGGGAGGTCATCGGGCTTGCGCGAAAGGGCAAGATAAAAGCCAAGTTCGACATTGACGAATTATCTGCTTGGGCAGAAGCGGAATTTAATCTTTGATCTTATATTTTCCCCGCCGTAAGCGGGGAAAATATAAGACTGCATAACGATCAAATAAGGAGAGCAATTTTAAAAATGGAGCAGGAAATATTAAGACTACCGGCTGAAAAGCTGTTTGAAGAAGAACTGAACGCGCTTATAAAAGCTGAAAAAGACCCTGTTCCCGTGGGCTGGAAAATGTCGCCGAAGTCGGTAAAGACCTATATATGCGGCGGAAAGGTCGGTAAGACCGTCATCACGCCGAAGTACATAGGTCACGAGAGATTGGTCGAAATAGCGATAGCTACGCTTGTTACCGACCGCGCGCTGCTGCTGATAGGCGAACCCGGCACGGCAAAAAGCTGGCTTTCGGAGCATCTCACGGCGGCAATAAACGGAAACTCCTCGCGCGTGATACAGGGCACCGCGGGAACCACCGAAGAGCAGATACGCTATTCGTGGAACTACGCAATGCTGATAGCGAACGGCCCCAGCGAGGCTGCAATGCTGAAAAGCCCCGTGTTTACCGCAATGGAGGAGGGCGCTATAGCGCGCGTTGAAGAAATTTCGCGCTGCGCCTCCGAAGTACAGGACACGCTCATTTCTCTGCTTTCGGAAAAACGTATTTCCGTGCCCGAGCTGTCGCTTGAAGTCCCCGCCAAAAAGGGATTTTCCGTTATCGCTACAGCGAATACGCGCGACAAGGGCGTAAACGATATGTCGGCGGCTTTGAAGAGACGTTTCAACATCGTTGTTCTTCCCGCGCCCGAGACACTTGAAGAGGAAATGAACATCGTAAAAACACGCGTCGAACAGCTTTCGGGCAGTCTTGACCTTAACGCAGCTTTACCAAAGGACGCTGTTATTGAAAAGATATGCACTATCTTCCGCGAGCTGAGAAACGGCGAAACGCTTGACAAAAAGCAAAAGGTAAAAGCTCCCGCGGGCGTTTTGTCCACCGCTGAGGCAATTTCCCTCCTCTGCAACAGCATGGCTCTCGCGGGGAGCTTCGGAAGCGGCGAGATATCCGACGAGGATATCGCCGCGGGACTTCAGGGCGCGGTCGTAAAGGACGACGACAAGGACTCCGTCGCTTGGAAGGAGTATCTTGAAAATATTATGAAAAAGCGCGGCTCGTCGTGGAGCGGCCTGTACAAAGCGTGTCGGGAGCTGAACGAATGAGCGGCATAAACTTTTTCGGTATCCGCCACCTTTCCCCCTCGGGAGCGTTTTATCTGCGGGAATATCTGAATGAAACGCGACCCGAGCTTGTGATAATAGAAGCTCCGAGCGATTTCGGTGATACGGCGGACGACATAGTGAAAAAGGAGACAAAGCCGCCGTTTGCCATACTTGCGTATACGCAGAGCGTGCCTGTAAGGACAATCTTATATCCGTTCGCGGAGTATTCTCCCGAATATCAGGCTATCATGTGGTGTCATGAAAACAGTGTTGGGTTCCGCTTTATGGACCTGCCGTCGGAAACGTTTCTCGCGCTCTCGGACAAAAGGATAAGAGAAGCCGAGGAAATTGCCGATAGTGACGAAAATGGCGATGATGACGATGATCACAGCGAAATTATCGAACACAAGCCCGATGTATATGAAATGCTTTCGGAAAAAAGCGGCGACGGCTCTCATGAAACATTCTGGGAACGCACCCTCGAGCAGTGCGCAAATGCTGACGCTTACCGCGAGGGCGCTAATCTCTTTGGTGCGAACATCCGCGAGCTTTCCGAAAAAACGGGATATGACGCGGAAGAAACGGCTTTGCGCGAGATGTATATGCGCAGCGTTATCCGAAAGGCGGTAAACGGCGGAGTTGAACCCGAAAAAATTGTCGTTGTGACGGGCGCGTATCATGTCGAGGGTTTGCGTGCTTGGGATAATTCCGAGGAGCTTTCCGAATTGCCCTCTCTGCCATCCTTGCATACGCTTATGCCGTATTCATATTACAGACTGTCCACACGCTCGGGATACGGCGCGGGAAATAAAGCCCCCGCCTATTACGAGCTTATCTGGGAGGGCTTATGCCGCGGCGACCGTTTATACGCGGCAAACGCTTATCTTTCAAAGATCGCCTCAAAAACGCGCGAAAGCGGAAGCGCCGCGTCTTCGGCTCAGGTTATCGAGGGATTGAGACTCGCGGAATCTCTCGCGAAAATGCGCGGAGGAAAAGTTCCCGCACTTCGGGATCTTCGCGACGCGGCTGAGACCTGCGTAGGAGAGGGCAGCTTCGCTTCGATAAGCATAGCTGCGGCAGACGCGGAGATAGGAACGAAGATCGGCGAGCTTCCGGAGGGCGTGTCTCGAACGAGCATTCAGGACGACTTCTACCGTCTGCTTAAAGACTTAAAGCTCGAAAAATACCGCACAGTCACCGCGCAGGATCTCAAGCTCGATCTGCGTGAGAATATCCGCGCGGGTACGGAAAAATCAGCGTTTCTTGATCTCAACCGTTCGTTCTTTCTACATAAGCTTCGCGTGTTGGGTCTGGACTTTGCAAAGTGGACTCCGTCGTCGCAGGATAACGCTACATGGTCGGAAGCGTGGGTGATATGCTGGACGCCCGAGTCGGAGATAGTGCTTGTCGAATCCGCGCTTAAGGGCGACACGGTAGAGCTTGCGGCTTCGTTTCAGCTTAAGGAAACCGTAGAGCAGGCCGCCGAAATGTCTGTTATCGCGGGAGCGATAGAGGACGCCTTCTGCTGCGGAATGCCCGCGGCGGCGAGCTATGCCGTAAACGCCCTGCAGGCGGCGGCAGTTGACGCTGTTTCGTTTGAGGAGCTTGCCAAAACGGCGTTCAGACTTTCAAACGTAATGAGCTACGGAGATATCCGCCGCGCCGACTGTTCGGCTGTCGAGTCTATCCTTAAACAGCTTTATTACCGCGCGTGCCTTATTTTAAGCGGCTCGTGCGTATGCAACGATGATGCTTCGAAAGCAATAGCCGAGGCAATAAATATGATGAATTCAGTTGAGCTTGCCCAGGGCTTTCTTGACACCGAAAAGTGGACAAACGCGTTAAAGGAAGTATCTTCGCGCGATGATTTGAACACCCGCCTTTCGGGACTTGCGGCGGCGATACTTCTCGAGCGCGGTCAGATGACCAACGACGAGCTTAAGACCGAGGTTTCCCGAAGGCTCTCAAAGGGAGTTCCCGCGGATCTGGGCGCGGGCTGGTTTGAGGGACTTACGCTCAAAAACCGCTATGGGCTTATCGCGCGGCTGTCGCTGTGGGAAAGCCTTGACGAATATCTCGCTTCTCTCGACGACGAGGAATTCAAGCGCGCTCTGGTATTTCTTCGCCGGGCTTTCGCGGATTTTTCCTCGGGCGAAAAGGACAGCATAGCGGAAAATCTCGGCGAGATATGGGGGCTTAACGGCGCGGAAGTCAGCGAGATAGTAAACGCGCAGCTCGATACCGCCTCGCAGGAACAAATCGCGGAGCTGAGCGATTTCGATTTTGATTTGTAAGTTTACAGGTGAATTATGGACAAAACATTACAAATGCAGCGCTGGCGGCTGATACTCGGACAGGACAGCGACAGCAGGCTTTCCCAAATGAATATGCCCGCGCTTTCCGACGAGCAGAGCTTAATGGACAGCGCTCTGGCTTCAATTTACAACAAAAGCGGGCAGGGCGGCTTCGGAAACGGCAAAGGCGCGGGTCACGGCCCGTCAAGTCCGCAGATATCGCGGTGGCTGGGAGATGTGCGTACGCTGTTTGACAAGGAGCTTGTAAAGATAATCCAGAATGACGCTATGACGCGCTGTGGATTAAAACAGCTTATCTTCGAGCCGGAGCTTCTCGAAAACACCGAGCCGGATATTTCCCTTGCGTCCGCGATACTCACTCTGAAGGATATGATCCCCAAACGCTCGAAGGACAGCGTCCGCGCGTTCATAAGAAAAATAGTTGAGGATATAAACAAGCTTCTCGAACAGGATATAAGGCGCGCCGTGACCGCCGCTGTAAACAAGCGCGAGCATTCGCCCATCCCTTCGGCCTCCGCGCTCGACTACAAAATGACTATCCGCCGTAATCTGAAGCATTGGTCTCCCGAGCTTAAAACAATAGTTCCCGAGCATTTTTATTTCTTCGAGCGCGCCGCGACTTCAGCCGCAAATAAATGGACAATAATTCTCGATATTGACCAAAGCGGCTCTATGGGCGAATCGGTGATCTACTCGTCTGTAATAAGCTGTATCCTCGCGAGTATGTCGGCGCTTAAAACGAGGGTAGTCGCTTTTGATACCAACATCATCGACCTTACCGACAAATGCTCCGACCCGGTGGATCTGCTCTATGGGTTTCAGCTCGGCGGCGGTACGGATATCGACAAGTCGGTGGCTTATTGTCAGCAGTTTATCGAAAATCCCCGCAAAACGCTGTTTTTCCTCATTTCCGACCTTTACGAGGGAGGAAATCGCGCGGCGTTTATCCGGCGTATGGAAGAGATCAAAAGCTCGGGCGTTACTGTCGTATGTCTGCTTGCGCTTGCCGACGGGGGCAAGCCGTATTATGACGAAAGCGTGGCGAACAAGCTCTCGGGATTTGGAATACCTTGTTTCGCGTGCAGTCCGCAAAAGCTTCCCGAGCTGCTCAATCTTGTGCTCAAAGGGCGCGATCTGTCAGAATTTTCAAAGAACGCGGAGAAAAACGGGTGACATCTGATGATCATTAATTTTAATCGTTTATGTGTTGAAAAACGCTCTCGGAAACGTTCCGGGAGCGTTTTATATAAAAATTTTATCCGGCAGATTAATCAGGTTGGTTATTTTGAACACTTGTAGTAATTCACAAATACTATTGTGCTTCTGCACAATTTTTTTGTATAATTTTAATAATTTATTGACAAGTTGTCACAAATTATGTATAATAATACTCAGGAGCATATCTGTTTCACACGTGTATTTTCTTATTGGGAAAGAGGTTTTTATGTCAAGAATTGGATTAAAGCTGGTTGCGGTCTTTATGGCAGGTCTGATCGTTGCGGTGGCAACGGTAAATACGATCGCGATGTTCATGGCGGCGTCAATGCTCAGAACTGTAGTTGAGACTCAGAATATTTCCGGTCTCGCGACTGTCCAGTCCGAGCTGTCCGAGGAGATATTTGAATTGGAAGCGTTTATAGAAATGATGGACGCTTTCGATTACACGCTTCCGGGCAACGGAAAAGACGCCGATACATTCTGGGATACTTCATACGGAAGTGACAGCGAGTACGGCGCGTTTTTTGATACTAACGGAAATATTTACTGGCAGTCGGAAAATTACAGCAGCGCGGATTTTGACCTCAGCAGAGCGCTTAACGGCGGCTGGAGGGGATTTGTTGACGATTCCGCGATGGGATTGGCTCTTGAAGTCTGCATGCCTATCGAGCGCGGCGGTACGAAGATCGGCGTCGCGCTTTTAGGGCTGTACATAAGCAATGATTGGCTTGATGAGCGTAAAGAGGAAACGGGTCTGGAGCTCACGGTCTTCAAAGATGACGTTCGCTTCAGCACTACACTCAACGATGAAAACGGAAATCGCGTGACAGGGACAAAGATGGCTGAAAATATCGCTAAAATAGTGCTTATCAACGGAGAAAGCTATCACGGAGAGGCAAGTATACTCGGACAGAATTATTTTGTGGCGTATGAGCCTTTGCCCGATATTGACGGTAATGTCATCGGCGCGTATTTTGCGGGCACGTCTTCCGCGGAGACTGACGCGATGAAAGCCCAGCTTATCATCAGCACGATAGTGGCGGCGCTGATAGTCGCGGCACTGTCGGTGGCAGCGATAACGATAGTAAACAAAAAGGTGCTTATCGATCCTATCAAAGAAGCAAACAAGCTTGCCGAGGATATGAGTCTCGGACAGCTCCGCAAAGAAAGTACAGACTTCAAGTTCGGCAACGACGAGCTGGGCGACTTCGTGCGCCGTCTTGATTCCACCAAGAATCAGCTTAACAGCTATATCGGCGATATAAATTCCACCCTTTCGGATATGGCGACCGGAGACTTTACTGTTCAGCCGCAAGTAGAATATCTCGGTGATTTTACCGAGATAAGTGAGTCCTTTGATAAGATAGAGGAGTCTATCAGCGATATAGTAGGAAGCATCGTCAGTTCTTCACATGATGTCAAAAACGGCGCCGAGCAGATCGCCGAGGGCTCTCAGACGCTCGCCGACGGCACTGTCCAGCAGGCGGCGGCGGTAGAGGAGCTTTCCGCTTCGATAAACGATATTGCCGAAAAGGTTCAGCGCAGCGCTCAGAACGCTGCCGAGGCAAGTAAAATTTCCATGCAGACCTCCGATAAGATCACTTTCCAGAACAATGAGGTCAAGAGTATGCTGGGGGCAATGGACGAGATCAAGGAAAAATCAGACCGTATACAAAACATCATTCAGGCTATCGACGATATTGCTTTCCAGACCAATATCCTCGCCCTCAACGCCGCGATAGAGGCGGCGCGCGCGGGTGCCGCGGGCAAGGGCTTCGCGGTCGTAGCCGACGAGGTAAGAAACCTTGCCGCGAAGAGCGCGGAATCGGCTAAACAGACCGGCGAGCTTATAAACGCTACCATCGACGCTGTAAACAAGGGAACTGTTATTGCCGAAAGCACTGCCGAAACAATGAAGCAGGTAACGGAGCTTGCGGTTCAGACCAATTCGTATATCAGCGACATAACCGCCGCGACCGAGGAACAGACTCAGGCTATCTCTCAGGTCAAGGTCGGTATTGAAAAGATATCGCAGGTAGTCAATCAGAACTCCGCGACAGCCGAAGAGACTGCCGCATCCTGTCAGGAACTCAACGCTCAGTCGTCTACTCTGGAAAACAATATCAGGAGATTTACGGTAAAAGACCTTTAATGTCAGGCAATTTCAAGAATTGAGAAATTGATTTGTAAAATTCAGACACTCAAAACAAAAAAGCCCTGCTGTGCGGGGCTTTTCTGTTTTACTTTTACGTTTATCCGCTGTATGCTGTCAGATTGTTTTAAAAAGCTTTTTCACATATTCCAGAAAACATACATCTCAAAATAAATGATAGCGATTATCGGCGGCACACAACCCGCTATATTCAGAATATAACGGATATTGAATGTCTTTTCCTGTTTTTTTGAAACCATGAAGAAAACCGAACCTGCCGCGGAAACCGCGCAAACGGCAGCGCAGATCATTTGTACAACGCCTAAGACTGCGCCTGCCGCGAAAGGTATTCCCGCCTGATTGGTCTGATATACAACAAATGTCGAGATCAACGCCAAAACCGAAACTATTCTTGCGGTCTGTCCCGCTGTCATTATCGCGGCGCCATTATAAGCCGTCTGTCTGTTATGCTTTTTCAGCTTGGATCGTATAAGCAGAAGATACACTGCCGCCACCGCCGTCAGCAGATACAGCGTGAATAAACAAAGCTCTAAAAGATAAAAGCTGTCGTTTATCATATCCATAGACGTCAATTGAACTCCGATGCTGCCGTCGGGATATGTTTTATAGCCTGCAAGCATTCTCTCTCCCGCATATTCTATCATATATACGCCGCTGCCTAAATCATACGCTTCTCCTAAACTATTCGCCGACATTGCCGACAGATAAGGGATAAATCTAAGCATTCCGCGATAGGTAGAGCGGGCTGACAGAAAATAACCGCTCAGGTCAGCTTTCTGATACGTTCCCGAAGCGTATTTTTCAGGCGGAAGCGTTCCGAATACAAGCGTTGGAGTATAATACAAAAAATCGTTTCCGCCCGGCTCGTTTACCATAACTACGAGTCCCGTTTTGGATTCGAGGTCGAACATCATATTTGCCTGTCCCGCATTCGTCGCTCCATTGTGACCGTAAACCCTGACAGAGTATTCGTTACACCAGAAGCCGTGGGCGCAAAGCGGAATATCCGATTCGCCGTAAAAGTCCGTACCCGTAAACAAAAATTCCTGTGTTTCCTTGCTTTGAAACAGCGGCGCGTCGTCGCTTACCAGAGCCTGCGCGTAGGTCATCAGATCATTAAGAGTTCCCGCTGCCGCGCCCGCGGGATATGCGGGGATATAGTCAAGACTGCTTCCGAGGTCAATACAATATTCCATACTAAACTGATAGCTTTTCGTTTTCTTTCGCTGTTCATACACCCATGCGTTGTCGCTGTGCGTCGGATCAAGCGCGGTGCGCTCCATTCCGAGCGGCTCGAATATATTCTCGCGGACATATTCGCAGAAATCCTGTCCCGTAATACATTCAATAACATAACCCGCCACTGCCGCGCCATAGTTTGAATAAGCGGCTACCTCTCCGGGACGGTGTATCTGTGCCGGCTCTATCGCCTGTAATTCCTCCCCGAGCGATAATATCGCGTTTTCGTCTGTTTTCCAGATCGGACGTGCAGTCTCCTGCCAGCCCGCGTTGTGATTCATAAGGTTCAGCATAGTGATCGGCTCGTCATAGGACAGATGACGGAAAAAGCCGTCGGGAAGATATTCTCTTACATCACGCTTGAGGTCGAGCCTGCCTTGTTCCCATAGCTGCATCGCGCTTACCCATATCAGAGTTTTTGTAATACTGCCCCATTCATATACGGCGTTTTCGTCGGATGAAATTTTGTTTTTAATATCAATTTTGCCGAAATATCCCGTGTAAATTACCTCGTCGCCTGTAAATACTCCGACAGCGGCAGACGCAAAGGCGGGCTCGCCTTCGTTAAGCTTACGGCTGAGGCTTTCAAGCTCGTTTTTAAATTCCTCCGCGGTAAGTCCCGAGGGGAGTATTACCGAGTTGTATTCTTCGGCTTTTATGGGAGTTGCAGCCGTCAGCATAAATACCGCGAAAAGGACAGCCGTTATTTTTTTGAATATCTTTTTCATATCCGCTCACAGCTCCTTTTCGTCATATTCAACCACCGTGCAGACATACCTGTATACCGTGGTCAATACCGCTATTACGATCATAACCGCGCTCAGCATAAAGCCGTTCGCCACCTGCGCAAGCTGAAGCAAAGTCGCGAGTATCGGCAGCAATATCGGAATTATCGGAAGAATATCCGCTATTGCCAGAACCGAAACGATCAATACGCCGAGGACTATCATACCCGCGGTAAACTCCTGTCTGCGCGCTTCCTTGCTTGTGCCGAAGGTAAGCGTTCCGCTGAACCCCTCGCTGCTCCTGAAGTATTTTCTCAACTGTCCGACGGTGGCTATCATACCAAACGCATAGCCGGAAGAATACATAAGATTAAACACCCCGAGTTTTGTAAACATTCCGTTCGATATCAAAGCCAAATACGCTATCCTATCAAATACTAACGCCGCCTCTTCTCCGAATATGGCGTAACTCAGTCTGAGGTTCATTCCCAGCAGCATAAGCAGATAGAACACCAGAAACAGTGCGGTAAAAAGTCCGACCGCAAGCAGAAACCGAGCGTTTACAAGGTCGCGCCGCTTTATGGGAATAACACTGTACATCTTCTCACTGTGGTATTTCAGCTCGTTCTGAAACAGCATCGGTACGAAAAATGCTCCCATAAGCAGCGGAAATAAAATTCCAAACATCGACGAAAACAGAAATCCCATCACGGCGCAGAAAATAAAGGAACCCGCGAAAATCATCCGCATATTGTTTTTGCCGCCGTTCATGGTAATCAGATCAACCTTTATGAGGTCAAGCGTCTTTCTCATTTCTCCCATTAACCCTCCTTACAGCTCGCGCTTTGCGAGCCTGCTTGCGGTTATCTCGCCGAACAACAGGCAGATACCGAGCACGACTATGTTAAGCACCGCGGCAAATATCGCCCTCCCGCCGATGTCTTCGGGCAATTTCGGCACATTTATCGGTGGAAGCATATCGTAGCTGTTAAGCACGGAAAGTAAGATCGCAGCCGCGGTCATAACTCCGAGCGTAATAAGGATTATTTTCATTTCGTTTTCTCTGCCGAAGATCTGCGCCAGCATTTCCATATAGGAAAACAAAAGGCAGAAAAAGGCGAATACACCGATTATCATAACATATATCAGCGTGGTATCTTCAAAGCTTTTCTTGATAAGCTGCACCGCTTCGCCGTCTTGGTTCGGAAGAACTTTGTACATCTTTAGATTAAACGCTATCACGGCTAAAACTCCCTCAAGCAGCTCGGACAGAAAATGCGCGAGAAAAACATACAGAAATCTCGCCCGTGTGATATTTTTGCGCTTTACGGGAAGTATGCCGTACAGCTTGTTAAAGCCGCATTTATCCGCGACGCTTTGCAGCGGGATAACAAATATCAACGCAACGAACGTAATGTACGAGCTGATGAGCGGCGAGAAAAACAAACTAAGCACAAAGCAAATAACGGCGACGATGATAAAAGCCCTGAACGCGAGCGGCTTTGCCGTGAGAAAGTCAAATTTCATCACTTTAAGAATGTCTTTCATTCTTTTCATACTTGTCCTCCTTCGCGATATAGACCAATATCTCGTCTATGCTTGCCTTTTCGTATTCGAGGGTATCGGGTATTCCGGCGAGATCGTCGGTTTTTATAAGCGCGTCAAAGCCGTTTCGATATGCGTGAAAGCCGATAAGCTTAGCTTTCATTTCGGACGGGATGTCGTTTTCCGCGCCCTTTATTACAGCGTAGCCTTCCGCAAGCTCGTCCTTTGTTCCGGTATACCACACCTTGCCGTTATGCAGTATTGTGACATAATCCGCGATACGTTCCACATCGGCGGTGATATGCGTGGAAAACAGTACGCCGCGGTTTTCGTTTTCAATGTATTCCGTGAGAATGTCGAGCAGCTCGTCGCGGGCTACGGGGTCAAGTCCGCTTGTAGGCTCGTCGAGAATGATAAGCTCCGCCTTGTGAGAAAGCGCGATAGCTATCATCAGCTTCATTTTCATTCCCTTTGAGAAATCTCCGACCTTCTTGTTATCGGGAAGATCAAATTCCTTTATACGGCGGAAAAACTCCTCGCTGTCCCAGTCCTTGTAAAACGGCTTTAACTGCTGTTCGATCTGTTTTACATTGAGGTGCTCGGCAAGGTACAGACTGTCAAACACAACGCCCAGACGTTCTTTTATCTCAATGGTATCGCTTACGCTGTCCAGTCCGAACACGGCTATTTTTCCGCTGTCGATTTTCGCCATGTTAAGTATTGAACGTATCGTAGTCGTTTTTCCGGAGCCGTTCTCTCCGACAAATCCCATTATAAAGCCCTTCGGCAGAGAAAAGCTCACGTCCTTCAGCGCAAAGCCGTCATACGCCTTGTTAAGACCGTTGATCTCAAGAATGTTTTCCATGTTAATCCTCCATAAATTTTTTTAGCGCCGCCATGATCTCTTCATTGCTGAGTCCCGCGTTTCGTCCGTTTTTAACGGCCTTTTCAAGTCCGTCCTCCATTTCATAGAGCATACGCTCTCGCAAAAGCTCGTTGTTTCGGGGAGCTACAAAATATCCTTTTCCGGCGACCGATACGATAAAACCCTCGTCCGCTAAGTCGTTATACACTCTTGTCGTTGTGATAACGCTTATTTTCAGATCGCGGGCAAGCTGTCGGATAGAGGGAAGCTGTTCGTCCTCAGTTACGGTGCCGTCCAAGATCTGCGATTTCATCTGCTGTTCTATCTGTTCATAAATAGGCAGCTCTGATTTGTTTTTTATGATTATTTTCATCATAACTCTCCGTTGGATATACTGTATATATGTTAATATATGCAGTATATCATATAAAATCAAGTTTGTCAAGATGTTTTTATATTTTATTTTGGATTTACTTTAATTGTTGCCTGCTTTTCACTAAGAATTGTTTTACAACATTTTGTGGCAAAAAAGTCGTGTCGGTGAAATAAAGTGTATTGACAAATACTTAAAAGTCTGTTATAATAGGAATATCAATTGCGCAATATTAAATTTTGCTCAAATAATCAATGGAGGTAATTGAAATGAAAATTGCTGTAAGGTACTATTCAAAGGGCGGGAACACGAAAAAGCTTGCGGAGGCTGTCGCAGAGGCTGTGGGAGTTGAGGCAAAGACGACCGAGGCAAAGCTTTCCGAGGACGTGGATATCCTTTTTCTGGGAAGCTCGGTTTACGCGGCGGGTATTGACAAGTCGGTAAAAGAGTTTATCAAGGGGATAGACGTAAAAGTCGGAAAAGTCGTTAATTTCAGCACCGCCGCTATTTTAAAATCGACCTATAAGCAAGTCGCTAAGCTGCTGGAGGAAAAGAAGATACCGATGGATAAAGACGAGTTCGCTTGCAGGGGTTCTTTCGCGATGATGCACAAGGGCAAGCCCGACGAACAGGACTGTAAAGCGGCGGCGGATTTCGCGAAGAAATTTATATCGTAAGGAGAAATAAAAGTGGCTGATAAATATGACGCGCTCAGGCTCGAAAATCAGCTGTGCTTTCCTTTGTACGCTTGTTCTAAGGAAATAGTAAAAGCATATAAGCCGTATCTTGACGAGCTTGACCTTACCTATACCCAGTACA